>CBFGRG010000185.1:0-6612 GCA_965651105.1 uncultured bacterium
CGACCAGACTGCTCCAGAACCCGGCATCGCCCCCGACGGAGCTGTCAACGACCAGACCGGCAACGAACGCGCCGATCAGACCGAGGACGAGATCGCCCCAGATGCTTCGATTGGTGCGGGTGATGACCCCGGCCAACCACCCGGCCACGATGCCGAGAATGATCCACAAGAAGAAATTCATGCGGTGCTCCCTCCCCTATCCTTCTCCCCAGGCCGGACCTCGCCGGCCACTCCGGTGGCCACGCAACCCGCGTGCCACCCCGTTTTTACATTATGCGGAGAAATTCCTGCCTTCGCGAGGTGCGACCCGGCTCGTTCGAGTCAGGTGTCGGGGCGGTTCTCGTCTTCGTCGGCGTCTTCGACGTCAGAATCAGTGGTTTCGGCAGGTTCACTGTCGTCGTTGGCGTGGCGAGACGCCAGCGTGCCGGGGCGTCGAGGTCCGCTTGCGGCGAGGTCGAGGTCGCCCTCCGCGGAGCCGTGGTCGATCGGTGACTCGGCGCGGGCGAGGCGCTCCTCGGGGGTTTGAAGACGGGGTTCGGGTTCGGCCT
The DNA here is from genome assembly GCA_965651105.1 of uncultured bacterium. Lineage (GTDB taxonomy): Bacteria > Chloroflexota > Chloroflexia > Thermomicrobiales > UBA6265 > JACCVC01. Next base: position 549 of record CBFGRG010000185.1, read on the forward strand.
CGTCGCTGGCAGCTTCGGTGTCGTGATGATCGTCGGCAGGATCGACGGAGTCGTCGTCCGGGGCGTCATCCTGATCGGCGCTCGTTGATGGTACGCCCTCCGCTGCTTCCGGCTCGTCGGGCTCGTCATCACTCACCACTGGCTCGACGCCGTCGCGTGAATCTGACCCCTTGCGCGACGAGGTAAAGGCCGGCTCCTTCGATTCGGTGCGCTCGGGGAGAATGCCGTAGGAGCCGAAGCGGTGGAAATAGGCCCAGGTCCAGTAGGCAATGATGATGAGGAGCAGCCCATAGGCGCTCGCCATCACCCAAAGGCCAGTGTCGTCCGACACGACCAGGATCATCGATACCAGGGTGGTCAGCAGGAAGGCAGCGCCAGCGAGCGCCAGCACGGTGCCAAGAGCATTGCAAAACCGGGTCCAGCTGATCTTGGCGACCAGCTCCTCGGCGCCCAGGACATCACCGCCGTCTCGGGGACGCCGGAAGCGAAGCTTTGGTCCGAAATCTCGCAGCAGCAGCCCGAGCACGAGGATGGTGGCGCCGAAGCCGATCCCGAATACTACGTAATCCAACGAGATTCCCCTGTCCCACCACGAGGCGTGCCGCTGCCCCCAACGACCTGCCGGTTTCGGGCAAGATCACGCCCGCGTGCCCTTCGAGGACCAATGCGTCGTCAAGAGTACCATCCCGAACCTGTCATAACAGACATCCTCCCGGGTTCGAACACGGGCCGGCCCGCGGCCGGCCCGTCGTACGGATGACAACGCGGTTCGTGCGGTTGCGGTTACTGGCGCCGCAGGCGTTCCAGCAGCATTGCGTACCCGACGCTGCCGCGGTCATAGTCTTCCAGCCGGTACCACTCGTTGGGCGCGTGCGCGCCGCTGCCCGGCATGCTCCACGCGTACTGGATGGTGTCGATGCCGAGCACATCCTTGAAGATGCCGGTCGCCGGGATCGTGCCGCCGCCTCGGGTGATGTACGGCGGGTTGCCGAAGAGCTCCTCAAGCACCTCGCCCGCCGTGATGCTCACCGGGTTGGTGCGATCGAGGACGAATGGCTTCGCCGAGCCGGGGATGCGCTGGACCTCGACCTTCGCGCCCTCAGGGCAGTGCTTCTGGACGTGCTTCTCGATCAGGTTGACGATCTCGACCGGATCCTGGTCGGGCACGAGCCGGCAGGTCACCTTGAGATGCGCCTCGCGCGGGGTGACGGTCTTGGTCCCCTCGCCCTGGAACCCGCCCCAGATGCCATTCATGTCGAGCGTTGGCCGCGCCCACATCCGTTCCACCGGAGTCCAGCCCTTCTCGCCCGGCAGGACGTCGAGCCCGATCTCGCTCGCGAATGCCTGCTCGTCGAAGGGCACGGCGGCGATCTCCTCGCGCTCTTCCGGGGTGAGATCGTGGACCTTGTCGTAAAAGCCCTCGACCTGGACCCGGCCGTCGGCGTCGTGGAAGGTCGCTGCGAGCTGCACCATCGCCCGCACCGCGTTCGGCACGGTCGCGCCGTACATGCCTGAGTGCAGATCACTATTGGCGGTGGTCAGGTTGATCTGGCAACCGCCGAGCCCCTTCAAGCCCACCGTGAGCTCCGGCTGGTCGGGTCCGAACTGGCCGCCATCGGCCGAGAGCACCGCGTCGGCTGCGAGAAAGTCCTTCTCCTGTTCGACGAGCGCCGGCAGGTTCGGGCTGCCGATCTCCTCCTCGCCTTCGAACAGGAACTTGACGTTGATCGGCGGCTGCCCGTTGGCGCGAGCGAGCGCCTCCACGCCGTGGATCGCGGTCAGCAGGTTCCCCTTCATGTCCGACGAGCCGCGTGCATAGACCTTGCCGTCGCGCACCGTCGGCTCGAACGCCGGCGTGTCCCACAACTCGACCGGCTCTTCGGGCTGCACATCATAGTGCCCGTAGATGAGCACCGTCGGCTGGTCGTCTGAGACGTGCCAGCTCGCAAGCACGGCGGGATGCCCGGCGGTCTCGGCGATCCTGACCTCCGGCACGCCGGCGCTCCGGAGCCGGTCGGCGACCCAATCGGCCGTGGTGCGGACATCACCCGCTCGTTCGGGGTCGGTGCTGACGCTGGGCATCGCCAGGAGCTGCATGAACTCCTGATGCAGATCATCGCGACGCTGTTCGAGATCTCGTTTCCAATCCGTTGCCATGCGGTGCCTCGCTCCTTTGTGTGTGGTCACCCTGCATACTCAGTAACGGCCTTGCGGTCCCTCGTTCAACTACCGGGCCGGCGGCCGTCTCCTGTTCGCAGTATCACGCCGACTGGCTCATCCTGTCACCTTCAGCACGGTTTCCGAACCCGACCGCCTGTGCCAGAATGCAGGATATTGCCCTTGTGGGCGCGGGATCGAACAGTATCAGGCAGGAGGCAGGCGTGGCCAAGCGCGTCAAGGTCATCGTGACATCGGATCGGTACGGCAGCGAGACCAGCGGGCTCGAGCTGGAGCGGGCGATGATCCCGCGGTATCCCGAGCTCGATATCGATCTTCAGGGAGCGCCGTCCTTCAACGAGGATGAGCTGATCGCGATCGGGCAGGACGCCGACGCGCTGCTCGTGAGTACTCGCGAGGCAGTCACGCGACGCGTGCTCGAAAACATCCCCAACGTCAAGGTGGTCAGCCGGTACGGTGTCGGGCTGGACAATGTCGATCTGGATGCCGCGACCGAAGTCGGCATCGTCGTCACCCATTACCCGAACTATTGCACCGCCGAGGTCGCTGACCACGCGATGGCGTTGTTGCTGGCGGTCAACCGCCGAATTGTCGAGCAGGATCGTGACCTGCACGACGGTGCTTGGGCGAAGTACGGCTCCGCTACCGGGGGTATCCTTCGCGGCCCGGTGCCGCCGCTGCGGCAATTGACGCTGGGCATTATCGGATTCGGCCGGATCGGCCAGGCGCTGGCGGAGCGGGCCCGTCCGTTCGGTCTCACGATGCTGGTTGCCGATCCGTACGTCGCCCCGGATGTCATCGAGGCGGCTGGTGGGACGCCGATGTCGCTGGACGAGATGCTGCCAAAGGTCGACCTGCTCACGATCCACTCCCCCCTCACGCCAGAGACACGCGGCCTCATCAATGCCGAGCGGCTCGCGAGCATGAAGCCGGATGCGTCGATCATCAACACGGCGCGCGGCCCGATCATCGACCTCGACGCGTTGACCGCGCACCTGCAGAAGAACCCGGGGGCCCGGGCGGCGCTCGATGTCGTCTATCCGGAGCCGCTGGCGACCGATCATCCACTCTACACGCTGCCGAACGTCATCCACACACCGCACTCGGCCTACTACTCGGAGCAGTCGGTCATCACGGTACGTGAGGAGACGTTCGCCGGGGCGATGGATGTGCTGATGGGCCGGCAGCCTCGCACGGTCGCCAATCCGGACGTGTTGGAGAAGGTCGATCTCGCCCCTCGCGAAGCGTAGACCGGCGTCTAGCCACCCAGCGAACGATGGGTAGCCCCGGGTCTTGTACCCGGGGTTCGCCGCACCCGGCGAACGTGCCTGAGCCAATCGATGGTGAGGGCCCAGCAGGCATCGACCGTTGGTAGGCCCGAGCCAGGATCTCAAAATCCGGATCTCCGGTTGTGTCATGTGAAATCCAGTTGATGTAGTCGGGAACGCGGCATTAAACGGTGCGGATCTGCGCCCACAGACGGCCTCACGATGGCCGTTGCAGTAGGATTGCCCGAGCATGTTCGGCATCCGCCCCGACGACGGAAGGCTCTCTCGCGCATAATGCTCTGGCCGTTGTTTCCCCCACCGCCCATCATTCGGGTCCGCCGGCGCCCTGCGCCCGTTCCCGTCCGGGAAGATGACGAGCTCATCGCCACCGCGCGTGGCGGCGATGTCGATGCGTTCCACGAGCTGGTCGAACGACACCAGTCAGCCGTGTTCAATATTGTGTTGCGGACGGTGAAGGACCCGGGTATTGCCGAGGATGTAACCCAGGATGCGTTCCTGCGGGCGTGGCGCTCACTTGGGCAGTTTCGCGGGGGCAACGTGCGCGGCTGGCTGATGCGGATCGGCGTGAACCGGGCCTACGACACCCTGCGCAGCCAGAAGCGGCGGCCAGCCGACTCGCTCGATGCTCTCGAATATGAGCCACGGGCCCGCTGGTCGGCCGGAGCGGCGACTCCCGAGCATCCGGAGGGCCACGCGCTTCGTGGCGAGCTCTCTGAGGTGCTGGAGCGACTGCTGGCAAAGCTGCCGGATGATCAGCGCACCGCCCTGCTGCTGGTTGACCTCGAAGGGTTCAGTTACGACGAGGCCGCCGGCATCATGGCGGTCGCGCCGGGCACGATCAAATCGCGGATCAGCCGGGCGCGCTCACGCCTGCGTGAGGAAATGCGCTCGACTACGCGTGATTCGGAACTCTTTGACCGGTTCCTTCGTCGGGATGGTGACGTCCTTGCGAGCGATGGATAGACGATGGACCACCTGGATACCGAACTGCTCTCCGCTTACATCGATCACGAGCTTTCCGCAGCCGACATGGCCGTGGTCGAGCAGCACCTTGCCGCGTGTGACGCCTGCCGCGCCGAGTACGAGGAGCTTCGTGGGCTCTCCATTCTCGTGCGGGAGCTGCCGGTCTACGAGCCGAAGCGAGTGATCGATGTCAGCGGTCACCCGCGTGGCGGGTCGGACACGTTGGCGAAGATCATCGCTTTCAGCAAACCGCTCGCGATCGCGGCGGTAGTGCTGCTGGTTGCCTTCGCCGGATTTCGGCTGCTGACCGACGACGAGCCGGACGACTCCGGCGACCAGATTTCCTTCTCGGCGGTGCAACCGACAGAGCCGGGAACCGATGCGGCTCGTGAAACGTCTGAAGATCAGGCGCAGGATGCTCCCGGGGCCGCCGCCCCGTCTGACGAGGAGGCGCGGGAAGCACCGGGAGACGTCTCAATAACGGACGAGCCGGTCGAGGAGGCTTTCGCGGACGGCGCTCCATCGGACCAGCAGGCGCAGGAGTCCGAAATGGACAGCGCAGCCACCGAAAGCGAGTCATTCGCGGAAGCGCCGCCGATGGGCGCGATGGGGGCCTTGCCGCAGGGACCGGCAGGCACGGCGATCGCGGCCGAGCCGGCGCCACCGACGACGCCGACCCCGGCGCCGACGCCAGCTCCGGAGGGCGGCGGTGTCGGAGACGCCTGGTTGCCGGTGGCAATCGTCGCGGTGGCGATCGTCGCGATTGCCGGTGCGGCCGGCTGGTATCGATTCGTGAGACCGAAGCGCCGTGGGACCTGATCGTTCGACCCGTCTAACGTTCGAGATACGGAGATATCCACCATGCGACGAACCAGCCAAATCTCTCGCGCCCTTGCGGCGCTTCTCCTGACCGCGCTTTTCGCGACGATGGTACCGCTGTCGACCGCTGCCCAGACGCCTGAACCGGACACGGAACGCCGGGTGATCGAGGTCGAGGGAACAGGGACCGTCCAGCTCGACCCCGATACCGCCGACGTCAATCTCGGTGTGATTACCCAGAACGAATCGCTGCAGACGGCGCAGGAGGAGAACTCCGCCACTGTTCAGCAGATCATGGACGCGCTGTCGACCAATGGCGTGGCTGAGGAGGACATCACGACCTCCGGTTACTGGATCTACCCGGTCCACGAGTTCGATGAGAACGGCAACATGCTGGGCGTGACCGGGTATCAGGTCAGCACGACGCTGACGGTCACGATCCGCGACACGGAGGTGGTCGGTTCGGTGCTCGATGCTGCGGTCTCGGCCGGAGCGAACCAGGTCGACTCGATCAGCTTCTACGTGGACAACACCGATGCCGCGGCAAGCCAGGCCCGCCAGCAGGCGGTCGAGGATGCGCGCGCCAAGGCCGACGAGCTGGCTGCCGCGTCCGATGTCATCGTGATCGGTGTCTTCTCCATCAAGGAAGTCTCCTCGCCGGAGGCGACGCCGGTTCCCTACGACGCGCCGGTCGCGGCGGAGTCGCGCGCTGGTGGCAGCGCGATGCCGGTTTCGCCGGGTCAGGCGTCGGTAACGGTTCGCGTCCAGGTCGTGTACGAGATCGACCAGCCGCGCGGATAGGCCGTACCGAATGA
>CBFGRG010000186.1:0-6578 GCA_965651105.1 uncultured bacterium
CTTCGAGCGCATCGAGGTCCGAAAGGCGCCGGGCATCCACCCCGGCTTCACCATCGACGACCTCAGCCCCGATATCAACATCGTTTTTGGTCCGAACGCCTCCGGCAAAAGCACCACCGCCCGCGCGATCCAGACGCTGCTCTGGCCGCACCCTTCCACCCTGCGCCGCCACGAGCTGGCCGCCAGCTTCCGCCTCGGCGACGATGTCTGGACAGTCGAGGCCGACCCGGGCCGCACTCGCCGCGCCCGGAACGGTGAGCCAGCCGACCCGCCGCTGCTCGCCCCGATCGACGACCGCCTCCGCTACACCCTCGGCCTGCCCGACCTGCTCGCCAGCGAAAACCAGCCGCTGGCGCAGGCGATCTTCAAGGAATCCACCGGCGGCTTCGATCTCGAAGCGATCCGCCGCCAGCAGGGGTATTCGCCCTCCGCGCCGCCCCGGCTGGAAACTGCCCGCGATGTCGAAACCGCCCAGCTCCGCCTGCGCGACGCCGAGCGTGCCGCCAGTGAGGTCGCCGCTCAGCAACGCCAGCTGGCGACGCTCCGCGAGCGCGAGCGCCGCGCGCGTCAGGCGACCGCCGAAGCCGAAGTCTTCCGCCGCGCGCTCCGCCTCGCCCATGCCCGTCGCGAGCTCGACCGCGCCAGCGAGGCGCTTGGCCAGTTCGCCCCGGCGATGGCCCGGCTCACCGGCGGCGAGCCGGACGAGCTGGGCAGCATCCGTCGCCAGCGTGACGAGCTCTCCACCCGTCGCGCCAGGCTCGAAACCGATCTCAACGCCGCCGAAACCGACCGCGAGCGCACCGGGCTGGTCGACAAAGAGATCTCCGAGAGCCTGATTCGCACGTTGCGCGGCCAGGTCGAGACCATCGACAAGCTCGACGTCGACATCACCACCCTCCAGCGCGATGTCCAGGGCGCGATCGCCGAGCGCGACGCCGCCCGCAAGCGCCTCGCCGTCGACATGTCCGAACAGCAGCTCGAAGCGCTCGACATCGACGGCATCCGCGAGCTCGCCTCCCTCTCGCACGATTACGGGCAGCTCCGCACGCAGCGCCAGGCTCGCGAGGAGCTGGAGCGATGGCTCGGTGACACCCGCGCCCCCGAGCCCGGCGTGATCGAGGAGATCGAGCGCGGCATCGCCCTGCTCGTCAACCGCCTCCGCACCCCCAGCGCGGCCGAGCTGGACGACCTCCTCGCCAGGGCGCGCGTCGCCGGCGTTGTCGGCGGCGGGCTCGTCATCGCCGCGGCGATCTGGCTCGGTATCTTCGTCCATCCGGCGTGGTACCTCTTCGCGATCCTCGGCATCCTCCTGCTGCTCTTCACCTGGCGCGGCACCACCCCCGCGACCGCCGCCGAGGCTGCCCGGCTGGAGCGCGCCTACGCCGCCACGCAGCTTCCACAGCCCCGCCAGTGGGACCCCGCAGGCATCGCGGCGCTGCTCGGCGAGCTGGAGGAAGACCTCGGCGTCAAAATGGTCGAGCGCGAGAAGGCCGGCCGCTGGCAGGATCTCGAATCGCATCGCGCCGAGCTGGCCGCGAAGGAAGCCGAGATCAACGCTCGCCGCGACAATCTCGTCGCGAAGTACGGCGTCGCGCCCGATCTCGGCGAGGAAAGCCTGCGCCTGCTGGCCGAGAACCTCTCCCGCTGGCAGGCCGCCGATGGCCGCGCCCGATCGATACAGGCCAACCTCAACGCGGTCGGCCAGGAGCGCCGCAACATCGAGGCGCGCGTGCGCGACCAGCTCACGCGCTTCGGCTACGCCTCAGGCACCTTCGGCCCGAACATCGACGAGCTGGAGGAGCGCCTCGGGTACTACGCCGAGGCCACCAATCGCGCCAACATCGCCCGCCGCGAGCTCGAGGGAAGTGTGCTGCCCGAGCTCCAGCACCTCGACGGCGCGCGAGCGGCAATCTACCGCCGCCTCGACCTCGAAGACGGCGACGACACCGGGCTCGACGCGCTGCTGCGCAAGCGAGAGGCCTACCAGGCGGCCATCGCCGAGCACCGCGATCGCGAAAATGAGGCTCGTGACGCCGACGAAGCGCTCGCCCTCGCCCCCGAGCTGAAGGAGCTCGATCCCGAAACCGCGCAGCGCCGCCTGGAGGCCGCCGAGGCCGACGCCGCCGACCTCGAGCCGGTACTGCGGGAGATTTCCGAGATCCAGACCCGCGTCGGCGACGCGAAGCGCCGTCGCGACCAGGAGGACGCCCTGCTGCGCCGCGACGATGCCCTCCAGGCGCTGCGCGACGACCGCGAGGAGACCGAGCGCCGCGTCGCCGGCGATGCGCTGCTCGGCTTCGTTCGCGAGCGCACGCGTGACGCCGCCCTGCCGCTCGTCTTCCACCGCGCGCGGGAGCTGTTCACGATCATCACGCGCGGCCGCTACGAGCTCCAGTTCGAGGAGGGACCACCCCCGGCGTTCACCGCCCGCGACACATCGTCCGGTCACACCCTGGCGCTCGACCAGCTCTCCAGCGGCACCCGCGTGCAGCTCCTGATGGCGATCCGCCTGGCGTTCGTCGAAAATGTCGAGCGCGGCCCGAAGCTGCCAATCCTGCTCGACGAGACACTCGGCAACAGCGACGAGCTCCGCGCCGGCGCGATCATCGACGCCGCGATCGAGATCAGCCGCAACGGGCGGCAGGTCTTCTACTTCACCGCCCAGGGCGATGAGGTTGCCCGCTGGCAGGCCCGGCTGGACCACATCCCGGAGCCAGAGCGGCCGAAGACGACGATTGTCGACCTCGGCGAGCTCAGGCAGGACGCCGGTATCGAGCGGCTGCCGATCCAGCAGCCCGACCAGGTGATCGAGCGCATCGCCGTTCCGGAACCGGACGGGCAGGGGAGGGACGCCTATGGCGCAGCCCTGCGGGTGCCCGGCATCGACCCGTGGGCCGACACCCTCGGCGGCGTCCACCTCTGGCACGCCGTCACCGACAGCAACGCCCTTCACGACCTCGTCCGGCAGGACCTCCGCACCTGGGGGCAGCTCTCGGGGCTCGCCGAAACCGGCTCCGACTCAACGCTGGCCGTGATGGGCGTCGACGACGAGACATACGCACGCGCGGAGGCGCGGATGCGCGTTCTCCAGGCGGCGCTGGAGACCTGGCGAATCGGCCGCTCCCGTCCGGTCACCAACAACGATCTCGCCGAAAGCGACGAGGTGCCGCCCCAGGCGATGCCGGCGGTCGCCGACCTGCTGGCCGAGGCCGGAGGCGACGGCGAGACGCTGGTCGCGCTGCTGCAGGATCGCTCGGTGCCCGGTCTCGACGCCGGCGCCATCGACCGGCTGGAAAGCTGGCTGCTCGACCACGGCTACATCGCGACGGCGAGGCCGCTCGATCGCGACGAGCTTCGCCGCCGGGCGATCTCCGAGGCAACGCCCGACCTCGAAGCCGGCCGCCTCACCGTCGACGACATCGACGAGCTCCTCAGCCAATTGCCGGGGTAGGGCGGCCGCCCCCTACGGCGCGCGGCGATCTACCGCCGCCGTCGGGGAGGTACCTTCGACAGGCGACGGCCGCCGAACACGGCCACGGTCGTCATGCCGATCGTCAGTCCCCGGCACGGCCCTCCGCGCCGGCCGATCGCCGGTGGCCTGGAACAGCGGAACACCGTATGATCCCCGGTGAGGACCCTTTCATGAGATGGCGTCCGGGATCATCGTGCCCCGTGCCCGCGATCCCGCGCGCCACAGCAACCGGAATCGCCCGTGGACGCACCCGACCCGACCGACACGCCATCGTCCGACCCCCTCTTCGCCCCACCACCCGAGGACAGGCGCCACATCGAGATCGAGGAGTGGTTTCTGCGGCGCGGCATGCCAACCGTGATGCGCGCGCCGGCCAGCCTCCAGCGCCTCCTGCTGCGCGCGGTGCCGCTGCTGCTCGCCTACACCGTCATCTTCCTCACCATCACCGGGGCCGATCTGGCGCTGCGAGAGATCGACCCCGAGGTGTTCCGAACGTTCGAGGACCCCGCCACCATCCTGCCCCGCTGGTATCTCGTCACCCTGGCCACCGGGGGCATCATCGGACTCGTCACCGGCATCGTCGCCAACCGGATCATCCGGCGGAGGCCGCTGGGCGATCCCACGCTGCGGTCGCTCAGTCTCGCGGCGCCGCTCGTGGTGGTGCTGTTGCCCCTCCTGGACCTGACGTACGGCTCGATCGAGGACGTACTGGGTGATCTTGTCGGGAACATGATCGTGATCGCTGCCACGCTGGTGGTGATCCGGTCCGGCCTGGGGGCAGTCTTCGCCTGGTCGGTGCGCCAGGCGCTTGCGCAGGGCTCGGCGCTCAGCTCGATGGCGGCGCGGGCGCTGCCGATGATCGTGCTGGTCACGCTCTTCGCGTTTCTCTCGGAAGGCATGTGGCGGGTCAGCGGCGCGCTCTCGCGCAACGAGCTGTGGCTGGTGGTGACGATCCTGCTCGGCATCGCGGTGGTGTTCATCTGGACAGTGATCCGGGGCGAAATGCGCCAGCTGATGGAGAACCCGCGCTGCTCGCCGGAAGAGATTCTCGCGCAGGGATTCCCCGCCGAAGCGATCGATCTCGCTCCAGCAACGATCGTGCCTCCCGTCAAATTCAGGAAACGCGAACGGGCCAACGCGCTCTTCATCCTCTTCGTCGCCCAGGCGCTTCAGATCGGCTCGCTCGTGATCCTCGTCTTCGTCTTCTTCTGTGTGTTCGGCGCCATAACGGTGCCGGGATCGGTGATCGAGGTCTGGACCGGTCACGCGCCCACGACGGGGACGCTGATGGGGGTCCGGCTTCCGGTGTGGCACGAGTTGATCCAGACATCGCTCTTCCTGGCCGCGTTTTCGGCGGTCAACTTCGCGGCGTCGAGCGTCACCGATCCGCTCTACCGGCAGAACTTCTTCGAGCCGATCCTGAGCAACATGCGCGTCACCCTCGCCGCGCGAAACCTCTACCGCGCCTCGCTGCCGGACGCGGTGGCGACCCCTGCCACGACCCGAGACCCAGAGCTGCGTCCTGGATAACCCCGGCAGGCGCCGGCTGTCTCGCCGAGAATTCCGGCAAGAGGAGCCCCCTGAGCTCGGAACCCTCTGCGGGTGCCTCGCACAACCGCCCACCTGATACACTCGCCCGAGATCGAAACCCGACGACCGGCACATGATTCCAAAAGGCAACCCATGAAAAAGCTCTGGCGCCCCCAGCGACGCCCGAACCACGAGGTGCCAGCCGCCGAGACCACCATCACCCCAACCCCGATCTACATCACCCCCCGGGTTCGGCTCATCCTCATCATCGCCACCTTCGTCATTCTTTACCTGCTTGCCTCCGCCGCGCCCAGCATCCCTCGCCTGATCATGCTCGGCGCCACCCTCGCCCTGATCCTCTCCTTTCCGGTGCGCATGCTCAGCCGCTGGGTGCCGCGCGGCATCGCCATCGCTGCCGCCATCAGCACCACGCTCATGCTCGTGATCCTGCTGATTCTCCTGATCGTGCCGTTCACCATCTCCGAGGTCAGCGATTTCATCCTGGCCCTGCCCGAGCTGGCCGAAGACGCCCAGGAGCTCACCCGCGATGCGGTCACCGAGATGAACCAGCGCGGCTGGATTCGCCAGGATCCGGAAGAGACCTACGACACGATCGAGGCGACCGTCCTCGACCGCGGCCAGAACCTGCTCGAGACGGCGCTCGGCACGGCGCTGAACACGCTGACCCAATCGATCAACGTGCTCATTTCGGCCTTCGCCGTCTTCTTCATCGCCACCTACCTGCTGGTCGACATGCCGCGATTCCGCGACGTCTTCGTCAGCTCGTTTTCGGAGCCGTACCGCAAGGATGTCGCGCACCTGTGGAAGATGCTGGGCGAGTCGCTCTCGCGCTATCTCGGCGGGCTGCTGGTGTCGATCACGCTGCAGGGGATTCTCGTCGGCATCGGCTTGTCGCTGATCGGCGTTCCCTACGCGGTGATCCTCGGCATCTGGATGACGCTCACATCGGTGCTGCCGTACATCGGCGCCTTCCTCGGCGCGATCCCGGCAGTGGCGCTTGCCTTCACGCTGTCGTGGCAGCACGCGCTGGTCACCGCGCTGCTGTACGTGCTCATCAACCAGGTCGAGGCGAACCTCCTCACCCCACGCATCCAGGGCAACGCCGTCCGCGTCCACCCGCTGCTGATCTTCATCGCGGTGCTGCTGGGCTCGGAGCTGGGCGGTGTGTTCGGGGCGATCATGGCAGTGCCGGCACTGGCGGTGACCCGCGTGCTGGCCGAGTTCTTCTGGCAACGGCTGCGTGTACGCGGCCCGCAGGAGACGCTGCTCGCGGCGATCGGTGGAGATCCCGGCTCGGAAACACCGCCCGTCCTCAACGTCGACGACGCCGAGATCGCCAACGAGCCGCGACCCGACCCAAAGCATCCGCCGCCGTAGGCCCGCCGACACGCCACCAACTCGTAGACCAGCCCCCAAGGTGGGCGGGTGCCTCTGCAGACGTCATGAAATGACGTCACTCTGAGCAGAGCGAAGAGTCCCCGCGCGAAGCGCTCGGCTCATCAGCGTGGAATTCGACCCGTCGTGCCGCCCCTGTGGCGGCTGTTCATCCCGGGCC
>CBFGRG010000187.1:0-6559 GCA_965651105.1 uncultured bacterium
CGCCGCCCGCTCGATGGAAACCGGCCGCGCGGAGCCGGTTGAGCAGATCTCGGACTGATCGGCGTCGATCGGGCCAGCCAGAGGACGATGCCGCCTGCTGACCTCAGACTGGACAGCGCGATACTCAGCCAAATGTTGCTCGCGGAGACCCGCATAGGGAGTCGCGACATCGCGCACGTCGAAACGCCCTGATAGCGGGGCTACCGGGCGCATCGTTGTGGGGACCTGGTTGACTGTGTATCGACCGGCGGGGATTCCCGACTCCTGCGGCACGACATCCGGTGCGATGGGGGGCTTCTACGCGCACCGGATGCCAATTGCCTTTAGGGTCGGAGAACGCTCCGGCGACACGCTGGTTTGTCTCCCTTTCCCGTGAATCCAAGATACCCCGTCCGACATCGTCTGCACATGAAATTCTGGTGACATTAGATGTGACATTGGACGTGCCATATGGCGAGTGGTGCGCTATGCTCGGCGTAATCCGGTCACTTGTACGAACCAATCGCCAGACCGCCGCGCGGTCGCGCTATCGATTGATACCTATGCCCGAACCGCAACGCACGCTTTTCGCGACACTGCTCGCCAGGCATCGCGATCGATTGAAACTCACACAGGCGGACGTTGCCGCGCGGACCGATGCGCTGCACGTCCGCGGCGACGCGCCCCGTGCCGTCTCCGAGCGCACCATCGCCGCGCTCGAGGGTCTCACTCCCCCGAGCACCCGCGTGCCGCATCAGGCAACCGTGCGAAGCATCGCGCTGGCGCTGGAGCTGACACCGAACACACCGGACCACACCGCGTTTCTCGACGCCGCGCGCCGCCCGACGGCGACACCGTCGGCAACGATCTCGAACACCACCGACGAACCCGACGCCGTCTTCCTGCCGCAGGGACGCGAATCGCACCTGGCCCGCCTCGACGCCGCGATCGACGATGCTGCCGACGGAGTTCCGTCGGTCGTGCTGGTGACCGGAGACGCCGGCAGCGGCAAGTCCCGGCTGCTACAGGAAGTTGGCAGCCGAGCACTGAGTCGTCATGAAAATGCGGTCGTGCTTTGGGGAAACTGTCCGCGCGGGTTCGGCGCGATGAGTGACCACGAGCCCTGGCGTCAGATTCTCGCCCAGTTGCTGCGCGATCCAATTGCCGGCGACAGCGGCCCGCTGCCAGCGGTCAGCGCTCAGCGCCTCGACGCACGCCTGCCACAGACTGCGGCGGCGCTGGCCGGCCCCGCCGCGCATCTCGTGGGAAGGCTGACAGCCACCAGCGCGCTCCACCAACCGCATGTCCTCGAATCGCTCGATCCTGACCTCAGGCGCCTCGCAGAAGTCACCGCCGCGTCCTCAAGCAACCAGCAGGTTACCCGGAACGACATCGACGCGGCCGTCATGCTGCTCCTCGAACGGCTGGCGGCCGCGGGTCCGGTGGTCATCGTATTGGACAATCTCCACTGGGCCGATGAGGCCTCGCGGTCGACGATCCACCACATCGCATCGACCCTCGCTACTCGCCGCCTGCCGATCGTCCTGTTGGGATCCATCCGCACCGGTGATCCATCTACCGAGCACGATACGCAGAGACTCCTGGACGGCGTTACGGCTTGCTTTCCCGATGCTGTCCTCGATCTCGCATCGACCCTCGGTGGCGAATCCGGCCGATCGTTCGTCGACGCGGCCGTGGCCCGGCTCGGGCTGCACCCCCTGGCGGACCGGTTGTTCGAGCGCACCGGCGGCATGCCGCTCTACGTCATGAGTTTTTTGCGGCTCCATGCGCTCGATGCCTCCGCAATCGACGGGAACAACGTGCCGGCCGAACTCGACGCGGTTTTCTCTCGCCAGCTCGCCCACCTCGATGATCGATCCCGCGCGCTGCTGGCAGCCGCGAGCGTGCAAGGGGACGATTTTCTCGCCGAGCCAGCGCTGGCGGTTGCCGGTATCCCCATTGAAGAGGCCGCCCATTATCTCGATGACCTGCTTGCGGGTCAGGTGCGGCTTGTCCGTCCCCAGCTGATGGCGCCGAATGTCACCATGCATCGGTATCGATTCGCCCACGCCCTTCTTCATGAACACGTGACGGGCACCTTGTCGCAGCTCGAGCGATCGCACCTTCATATCCGCACCGCCGACGCGCTGCAACGCGCGCTCGGTGCGCGCGACCACGACGCGATCGAGCTCATCGCGACCCAACTCGAGCTAGGTGGCGATTTGCGGCGGGCCGCGGCGACGTGGCGCACCGCTGGAGACCGCGCGCTGCTCCGCTCCGATCACCATCACGCCAGATCGATTTTTCAGCACATCCGGGAGATGGGCCTCGCGAGAGCCGTGCCGGATGTGCACGTCCAGGCACAGGTCGGCATCGGCAACGCCTGGCGAGCGCTCGGCCGACCGGACGAAGCCCGCCAGGCGTTGCAACAGGCTCGCCGGGAGGCGAACTGGGCGCAGCTCCACACCGTCGATGCCAATGCCCTGATGTCGCTGGGTGTGCTCGATCTCGACGCTGGCCGGATGTCAGCTGGTGCGGCGAGATTCGCCGCTGCGGTCCATGCCTATACCCGCGCCGGCGAGCTCGTTGAGGCGTCCCGGGCAAATGCGAACCTCAGCCTCGCGCTGCACGGAATGGGCCGATACGATGAGGCTCGCGCACATGCCGAAGAGGGCATCTCGCTCGGCGAGCGAGCCGGCAACGCCAGCGCGGCGGCATCGGCCGAAATCGCGCGGTCAAATTGCTGGCTCGATCTCGGCTACTACGAATACGCGATCGAATGCTATGAAGCGAATCTCGCCCGCAACGACGAGCATGAGCTCACCCACTACGGCAACATCTGCCTCCTCAATATCGCGCTTTGCAACATCGAGCTCGGCCGCTGGGACGCGGCCGAAGCGACGCTCGACCGGCTCGAGGACCCGAATCGCCGGCTGGTAGAGCGGTTGCGCTCTGTCGTGGCATTCAACGGTGCTCTCATTATGGAAGGACGCGGCGATACCGATGCTGCCCAGCGCCGATACGAAGCGTCACGCCAGGTTCGCCAGCAACTCGGCCAGGCGCCGCTGCTGATCGATTCGCTCGCCGGACTCCTGCGCACCGCCATCGCGACGAACGACCGCGCGACCATGACAGCCCTGCTCTCGGACCTTGAATCGCGAGTCAGGGACCGGGGCACGGTCGGTGTCGAGCATCTCGGGCGGCTCTACCTGACCATGTACGAGGGGCACCATGCCAACGGCGATGCGGCGCGGGCGAAGACCTGGCTGTCGAATGCGACCTCTCTGCTGGGTGAGCGAGCGAACCAGCTGGCCGATCCGAATCATCGCAACACCTACCTCAGCCGCCCCCCGGCCCACCGCAGGATCATCGCGCTCGCGCTCGCCCAGGGGCTGTCCGTGCCCAGCCTTGACCGCGCGAGCGCCTGACTGGCGGGTCGAGCCTGTCACGAGGTGACACCCGAACATCACCTCGCATGCCCTTTTGGCTACCCCGTATCGTTCACAATTGACAAAAAGTAGTGCATACTGTCGTCAGGAACGTGCATCAACCAGCTGGTGAAATCGGTCGCCGCTCAACAGGCTCCCGATCTCATAATATCGGAATACGTTACAGTCCAGGTCGGGGGGCATGGACAACGGATCGCGCACACCACTTGGCGAGCTCCTGGTGGCTTACCGGCTTCATCGTGGGTTTTCCCAGAATGAGCTGGCGGCTCGTACCGCTGAGCTTGCCTTTCACGACGATACAGTGGTACCGATATCCAGCCGCACCATTATGCGGCTGGAAGGAACGGCGAAGCCGTCCACCTCGCGGCGCGGCCCGCGGCACCTTACGGTCCACTCGCTGGCCATCGCGCTGGGCCTTCGCGCCGGATCGCCCACCTACGATGCCTTCCTCGAAGCTGCGCGGCAGCCATCTGGCACTCCCCACATCGCCATCCTCTCGGTGGCAGAGCCAGCTCACAACGTCATCGAGGCAGGCCTGGAGCAACCGCTCCGGGACCTGGCGCGAGCCTTCGACGATGCAGCGCGGGGCGAAGCAAGCGCCATCCTGGTGCGAGGCGAACTCGGCACCGGCAAATCCACCCTGGTCGCGCACGCCTGCAACCTTGCGCTCGAGCGGCACCCCGATGCGGTCGTGCTCTGGGGACGCGCCGGTGACGATGATCAGCCCCACGGCCCGTTCCGCCGCATCATTCGCCAGATGCTCGGCGATCCCGATCCCGCCAGCGCCGAATATCAATTGGAGCCTTCCAATCGGGATGCGGTCAACGATCGCACCGGTCTCGCCGCGCGCGCCCTTGTCGACGAGGCACCGTTGCTCACCGCGGTGACACTCTCGTCCAGCGACGACTGGGGGCCCGCGCTCGCACGCCTGCCCGATCGCTCGGTGGCGGAATCGCTCGCCAGCCTGGCTTCCACCGAACCGGACGATTCATTGCGAGCCGTCTCGGGCTGCGAGCAGTTCTATCGGCTGATCGCTCGTTACGCCGCGGAGGGGCTCGTCATTCTGGTTTTCGACGACCTCCAGCGGATGGACACCGCCACGCTTTCGTCCCTCGAGCATCTCCTCAGCCGCATCCAGCCGCGACGAAACCTCAAGCTCGCCATCGTCGGTACCTGCCTGCCGGGTCGCCAGCTTGACGACGACGCTGACGAGCTGACTCATCTCATCGGCAGCTTCCAGCGAATCTTCCCAAATGGCACGGTTGATCTCGACGCCACCACGGTCGGCGAGGCCGCAGACCTGTTCGCAGCGGAAGCGCTTGAGCGCGCAGAGCTGCCGGCCGACCCTGCCACGGTCGACGCGCTGGTGACGCGCACCGCCGGCAATCCGCTCTTCATCGCCGAGGTCGTCGACACGCTGCGCGAACAGGACGCGACCAGTGCGGACATCACGTCGAACATCGAGAGCGCCATTCCTCAGAGGATCGCCGACGACCTCAACGCGCTCGTGCGCCGGTTGCCGGATGACCTGCAAGGCATCCTCAAGGATGCCAGCGTACTCGGCCCGGATTTCCGTGCCGAGAACCTGATGCGCATGCGTGATCTGTCGCCCGACCAGTTTATCGAGCGGGTCGATCGACAACTCTGGCGACGCCACGGACTCTTGCGCGCCGATGGCACCGCCATGATCGGTGGGCACATGACGCACACCTACCGATTCGACCCGCCGCTCCTGCGAGATGCCATTTACAACGGACTCTCCAACCTCGAACGCACCCTTGCCCACGGGCGGGCCGCCGAAGCGATTCGCGACCTGTATGGCGAGACCGAGCATGAATTGCTCGATCGGCTCGCGCACCACCTCGAACGATCCGGCAACCGCGACGAGGCCGCACGCGCGTACCTGCGTGCCGGGAACCTGGCTCGCACGCAGCGCGATTTTTTGCGAGCGCGCGAGCTGTTCGGGCGAATCGACCAGCTCGGTACACGTGTGAACGATCCGGAGACGTGGATTCGCACACAAATCGCGCTCGGCCTCTGCGCGCGAGCCGTTGCCGACTACGAAACCGCCCGGATGCACCTCCGCAGGGCTCTCGATCTCGCGAGGAGCTGGCACGACGAGACGGTCCTCGCGGCGGCGCTCGAAGCGCTCGGCATGCTGGATTTCGACGCCGGCGACATGGCGGAAGGAAGAGATCGCATCCTCCGCGCGGTCGACATCTGGTCGGCGCACGACGCGCCGGAAACCAGCCGCGCGCTCGCCAACCTCAGCTACCTGCTCTATGGTCTCGGGCGATATGACGATGCGATCTCCAGCGCCGAGCGGGCTCGGGTCGAGGCCACCCGTACCCGCCAGCCCGCCGCATGGATCGACGGCACCATCGGTCTCGCCAACTGCTGGATCGACCTCGGACACTACGACCGCGCCGCCGAGCTGTACGAGCACGCCGCGCTCGTCGGCAGCGAGCTAGGTGACGGGCATCGCCAGCGCATCTGCTGGGTGAACCTGACGCTCATCGCCATCGAGCGCGGCGATTGGGGTGCCGCCGAGCTCGCCCTCGACCACGTCGTCAACGACGGTGAGCCGATTTCCGGCGCGATGGCCGGGGTGATCGCGTTCCACAGTGGACTCATCGCCGAGGGACGCGGCAATGCTGCCGCCGCACTTGCGCACTATCGTCAATGCCGGGAGCTTCGAGACCGGAATGAACAGGAAGCGCTCGCCATCGATGCCGTCGCCGGCGAGCTCCGAATCGCGCTGGCGAGTGGGGAAGGCAAGCAGGTGGAGGATCTGCTGGCCGAGCTTGAGCGGCGGCTCGACGCGCGGGAGGACGACGGCATCGATGGGGTCGAGCATCCCGGACGGCTCTACACAACCCTGATCGAGGCGTCACTGTCGCTCGATCGCCACGATCGAGCGCGGCACCACGCGCGCGGCGCCATCGCCTTCCTCACCGCGCGAGGCACCCACGTATCCGACACCGACCGCGAAAGCTACCTCTGGGGAGTGACCACGCACCGCCGCATCCTCGAGCTCGCGGAGCGCCTTGGCGTCATTGCCGGCTGATTCGGAGTCCGGGGATCATCATCCGCACCACGCTGGCGGCGTCTTCACCCGGGCTGGAATGCGT
>CBFGRG010000188.1:0-6533 GCA_965651105.1 uncultured bacterium
CGACGCGGCACCGTCACCGCGACCGGCAAGCCGCCCTCCCCTGCCCGGCCCACCTCGACGGTGGCCGCTGCGCTCCGGGTGAGGTGCTCGGTCCCTGTCTCCGGCTCCATCACGTCGATGTAGCCCGACGACAGCTCCACGCCGATGAGTCTCCCGCCGGCACCGATGTCGATCGTCGCCGGCACCTGCTCGGAGACCGACGTCTCGCCCTCCCCCAGCAACAGCCAGAGGGTGTTGGCCGCCACGTCGACCTCGATGCCGCGCAGGTCCATCGTGTCAGGCATTGTCAGCATCCCCGGTACGCAGTCGCGCGTTGAGCCGGTAGCCGTCGCCCGCTCTCCCGACCGTGCAGCTCAGCAGCTCCGGGATTCGCCCGCGCGGCAGGTCGTCACGAACCATCAGGCTGCCCCACGCACGCGGCCCTTGATCGGTCTCCAGGTAGCCGCTGAACTCGATCCCGGCGAGCTGGCCGCCCGACTCGTCCCATTCAGCGAAAATGGTCTCTGCCAACCGCGCCGGCAGCGCGTCGAACTCACTCGCGCTGACGTGCCACGGCACTACACTCCCGCCACCATCCCACACCTCATCGCCGGCGAGAGCACGACCAAGCTCGGTGCAGAATCGCGCAAGCAGGTCGCGCCTTTCCGGGCGCTCGCTCGCGACGCTGATGTCGATGGTGTTGCCGGGCATGCGGGCTCCTCGCGGTGGCGTCGGGCCGTCCAATGGGCCGATGCTAGCACAGCCTCCCCTTTCTTCCGGCCGGACTTGCACGTTCGCCCCGCAGGCACGCGCGGCCACGGGTTTCACGTGAAACCGGGTGTCTCGGGTCATACTGGCTGCCACCGGGGCGCGTGCTATGCTGGATGATCAGCAGGGCTCGACGCCGCCAGCCTGTGCCCCCGGCGGCGATCTCCATCCCGCGAAACCACTGCCAGTCCCGGATCGTTTGGAAGGTCAGGGAGAGAGCTTTCGCACGTGCGCGGATGGACGCTACATGGAACGAACGTTGGGCAGGGGGGCTGCCAGAGTCAGGAATTGGGAGAGAGCGCGTGTCGATCGACGACCGGGATCTCGTCGACCGTGCGCGGGCCGGCGATCAGGCCGCGTTCGCGCAACTTTTCGAACATTTCCACGCCCCCATCTTGAACTACCTCAACCGCATGGTCAGCGACAGGGCCGTCGCGGAGGACCTCACACAGGACACGTTCGTCAAGGCCTGGAAAGCGCTACCCAGAACCCGCGACGACCTCGCGTTCAAGGCCTGGCTCTACCGCATCGCCACCAATACCGCCATCAGCCACCTGCGACGCGGAAAGATCGTGCGCTGGCTGCCGATGCTGGGCGACCGCGAGACCAGCGACGAGCCGGTGGACCGGACCGTCGCGCGGCAGACCGACATCTCCCGTGCGCTCGATGAGCTGCCACGGCACTACGCCGCTGTTCTTCTCCTTCGCCACTATCAGGGACTCTCGCTTGCCGAAACCGCGCAGGCACTGGACATTACCGAAAATGCCGCGAAACTTCGTCTCTTCCGCGCCCGCAAAGCCTTCGCCCGGGTCTACGATATCGATCCGGCCTCCATGGCCGAGGAGGATCAGTGATGCTCACGCATAGCGAAGCACAAGCACTGATCTCCGCGAGCCTGGACCAGCCGCTCGACCCCGATATCGAAGACGTGCTTGCCGAGCATCTCGCCACCTGCGCCGAGTGCCGCTACTTCGCGGCGAGCAGCCAGCGTCTCGCCAGCGCGTTGAACTCGTGGCCAAGCATCCCCGCCAGCCCGGCCGTCCGTGAGGGCGTCTGGGAAGCGATCTCTGCCCCTACCCCATGGTGGCAGCGCGTCGGTGGCGCGTTCGGCGGCCAGACCGCTGCCGTCGTGTCGACCGCGGCGATCGCGCTGCTCGTGATCGCACTGGCGACGCTGACGTTCCTCCGTCTCACCGATGAT
Organism: uncultured bacterium; assembly: GCA_965651105.1. Taxonomy (GTDB): domain Bacteria; phylum Chloroflexota; class Chloroflexia; order Thermomicrobiales; family UBA6265; genus JACCVC01. Next base: position 1,949 of record CBFGRG010000188.1, read on the forward strand.
CCCGACGGGGATGACGAGGCGGCTCGCCTCGCCGCCGGCACCAGCGAGGCGATCGCACTCGCCACGGAGACGCCTGCGCCAACCGAAACTGTCGCCCTCGAGATCGAGACGCCCGCCCCCACGGCGACCAACGAGGTGGCGGTGCCGACCGAGACACCAGCGCCAGCCGAAACGACCGTGCCCCCGACGGAGGCCGTGACGCCCACAGTCGCGTCCGCCGCGTCCGAGCCGACCGAAGATCTGGTCGATCTCACCGGAGCAGCCGACGCCACGGAGGATGCAGCCACCGAGGCGCCGGCCGACCTGACCGCGACTGACGCCGCACCATCAGCAACATCCGATGCCGTCCCCGCGCTTGCGCAGGTGACGGACGAGCCGACCGCAACGGCGGTTCCGCCGACATCCACGCCGGAAGCGACCTCGACGCCGGAACCGACATCGACCCCCGAGCCGACGGCCACGCCAAGCCCGGAACCGACCGAAACGCCCGAGCCAGCGCCGGCCGACTTCACGGTCACGTTGCAGGACGCAAACGGCTCGCCGGTCCCGAATGCCTGTTGGGCGCTCATCCAGGATGGCGAATCGGTCTCCGAAGCGTGCGACACGCCGGAATTCGAGTCGGCGGAGTTCGCCAGCAACGGGCGTTCCGGCTTCTTCGATATCCCGTCCGGCACCTACACCCTGCGCTTGACTGGCGCCCCGGAGGGCGTCACTGCCGACGACCGCACGGTGGAGATCGCCCCGGGCAGCAATGAGGTTGAAACGATCACCGCGACGGTCTCGCCGCCAACACCTGAGCCAACCAGTACTCCTGCGCCGACCAGCACCCCGGAACCAACCAGCACTCCAGAGCCAACCAGCACGCCGGAGCCAACGGTGCCGCCCACCCCAACCGAAGGCCCCGCCGACCTGGTGGACCCGGAAAGCGAAGGCTCGTCGGACGGCACACCGGCCGAGGCCGCGACCGAGGAAGAAACATCGCCGCCGATCGAGCCAGTCGACGGGGAGACCGTCGAAAGCTCGGACACCGGGGAAAGTGCCAGCGTCGAGGAGACCGAAGAGCCTGAGGCCACGTCGACGTTGCCGCCGGGCACGGGCTCCGGCCCCAGCCAGACCACGATCTCGCCTGCCGAGGCCACGACCGCGGCCGGCGAGCCCATCGCGACGGTGCCACAGGTGATCGAGCCGACCGGCGATGAAACCTCCACTCCGGCACCGACCAGCGAAGCAACCTCCGGCGACGGCACCGGCGCGACCGTGCCGCCAGAAAACAACGGTTACGACCTCGCCGAGGCTCCGATCCCGTATGAAGTATGGGACGACGTCAACCTCAGGCTCACCTTCGCCGACAACGCCGTCGTCTTCACCGCGGCGCCGGACACCGTCTCGCTCGAAGGGCCGACGGTACAGCAGGAATCGGAGGACGGCGCGACGTACCTCGAGGTCTGCGAAGGCGAGTGCGTGCCGGCCACACAGGACAGCGGCGACGACAGCTTCACCGACAGCCCGATCGGCTGGATCGACGGGCAGTTGATCTACCAGCGCGTGACGGCATCGGGTGAGGTCGAGCTGCGGTCGCTCACATGGGTCGGTGAGCCGGCCGATGACGTGCAGATCGGCACGGCCTCGACCACCGTGAACCCGTATGGCGCCGCCTACAGCGGGGACAACGGGGTGCTGATTCCCGCCCCCGAGGGATGGCTGCTGGTCGGCGGCGGCGAAGCGGCGGTGATCGACGGCAACCCCTACGGCGAGCCGAGTCTGGTGCGAACGAACTTCAACGTGCCGTTGATCGCCTACGCATCCGGCGGCCAGCTCATCATTGCCGAACAGGCGGCGCCGGGCACGGCAGTCAGCACCATCCCGTTCAACGGCGTCGACTTCGACCTGTCGCCGGAAGCCGATCGAATTGCGGTCAGCACGGGTCAGGGACTCGAGATCTGGTCGATCGACGGTGAGTTGCTGAGCTCGATCAGCAGCGACATCACCACCGGCAGCCTCGTCTGGCTGAGTGACGGCATCAATATCATCGACATGGACAACGGCGCCATCCGCCTCGTCGACCCCAACGAGTTAAGCTGACGCGCGCGACCCCGCCCGGCGAATGGGCGGGGTCGCCAGCTCCGATCGCTTCTCGCCACATAGCTGCAATCCCCTGCCGCAACGTCGACTCCACGTGCTTCCGGCACATCAGTCCACCCGGGTGGACCCTGCCAGAGCCTGCCCGGTGGTAGACTTTGGCCATTCGACGCGCCGCGCAAGCACCGCTTGCCGCACAGGATTGCAGCACCGCGTGACTCCCTCTCCTGCCTTCCAATCCGATCCGACCCTGGCGCTGCGATTTGGCCGCACCACGGTGGCGGTTGTCGCCTCGCCGCTGCTCGCCACGCGAGCCGAGGCGGTCGTCATCCCCGCCAACCGGCGCGGCATGATGGTGGCTGGCACCGCCGGGCAGCTTCGGCTGCGTGGTGGTTTCGATGTCGAACACGAGCTGATGCGGCAGGCGCCGCTCACGCTCGGCACATCAGTTGCGACGACCAGCGGTGACCTCCGGGGCGCGGGTCCGTCACTGGTGCTTCACGCCGTGATCTTCGACGACCTCGGTGGCTCGACCCGGCTGGACCTGGTCGAGCGCGCCCTCGAAGCGGCGCTCGCCTCGGCCGACCGCCACCGCGTGCGATCAGTCGCGATCCCGCCGGTGGGTGCGGGAGTCGGCGAAGGCCGCCTGCGGCGCGACGAGGTTTTTTCGATCGTGGTTGGCGTCGTCGCGGCGCATCTGCGACGCTTCGCCTCACGGATCGATCGAATCGAGCTGGTGTGCGCCGATGCCCGCGAGGCGCGGGAGGTCCACACCATACTCACGGACGCGCACACGCTCTGGTGGCGCATGAAAACGACGACATCCGGCGAGAGCGCATGACGCCGGGCGGAAAGCGAGGATCAGGCATGAGCGAAGCCCCGGCTCGGCCGGCACCCGAGCCCCGAACCCAGACGCTGCGGCCGTGGTCGAGAGAGCCCGACGCCTGGCGCTGGGCCCGGCGTCTCGACCGTCGATACGTCAACGCGCTCTTCCGGTTGCGCAGCGCCACCATCATCCCCGCCACGTTCAAGGCGCGAATCCGCGCGATGGGCATCCCCGCGGACATCATGGAAGAGACCCTGCGCGAAATCCGCCGGCTCGATCAGTGGGCCAACGCCTGGATCGAGACCGCCCAGCGCTTTCTCGGCGATTACCGGCGCCAGATTTCCGGCAGCCAGCGTGCCGACGCCGCCCAGGCGAGGATGCTGGCCGGCTACTGCTACCACATCGCCCAGCTCGTCCCGGGGATCGACGAGCGCACACAGGAGCATTGCAGCGCCACATCCGCCGCCCTGGTTCGCCAGGCGCTCCCCGACGTGCTGCCCCAGGCCCGCCGCATCGATATTCCGTGGCGCAATTCTGCGCTGCCTGCCATCCTCATCCCCGGCCCCGACACCCCGGAGCCAACGGGCCTCGTCGTCGTGCTCAACGGCACCAGCACCACGAAGGAGGAGCATCTCCGCTGGATCGGCGCGATCACCGGCGCCGGACTGGCCACATTGCTGCTCGACATGCCGGGCGTCGGCGAGTCTCGCGCACTCGGACGTCCCGAAGCGGACCAGATGGATCTGCTGGACGGCGTCTTCGACCTGCTCCACGGCTACCATGCAATCGACGCCCGCAAGGTCGGCGTGCTCGGCATCAGCCTCGGCGGCAACCTCGCGCTTCGCTGCCTCGCCTACGACCGGCGCATCGCGGGCGCCGCGATGGTCACGCCACCGTACGAGCCCGCCCGCTGGATCGATCGGGTTTCGCCCCTGATTCGTGAAGAGATGCAACATCTCTTCAAGACCGACGACGCCGACGAGCTGCGCCGGATCGCTGAATCGTTTTCGCTGCAGGAGGTCACCGCGCACATCCAGCGGCCGACGCTGATCCTGGGGGCCGGACGCGACACGGTCGTACCACCGTCGGAGTCGACACGGCTGGCGGCGGCGCTCGGCCCGCTCTCCACCCTGGCGTGGTATCCGAACGGCGGGCACGCGCTCTATGGCGAGATTCCGGCGTGGACCGCCGACGCAGCCTACTGGTTTCGAGCAGTGCAGCAGCGACAGTCCACCCGGGTGGACGATCTCGGGCGACTGGCAGAGTCCTGGCGAGAGGCGCTCAACGAGGTACCAGAGCGAGATGTGGACTGGGACGAGGATCTCGAAACCACCCGGTTGCTGCCTCCCGACGAGGTCGAGCCGAGCCGCCGCGCGGCCCAGCGGCGAGAGCCCGAACCGGCCGAGGAGGGGAGTGCCGAACAGGACGATCCGGAACCGCAACTGGATGACGAGTACTCCCGCGCCTTCTCGGCACGGCCTCAGCGCCGCCGCACCTCACCGCGTCGTCGCCCCGCGCCAACCGCACGCCACGACGACCTCCCCGGCGATAACTGACCAAGCCAACTCCAAGGCACGATCTGGATTACGTGAATCCCGTAGACCCGGCGCCAGATACCCAGGCCCATCAACCTCGTCAGTGCGACGACGGTTTCGACCCGTAGAGCCGCCCCTGTGGCGG
>CBFGRG010000189.1:0-6532 GCA_965651105.1 uncultured bacterium
GCTCGCCCTCGCCACCGCCGCCGGAGCGCTGCGCGACGCCGGGTTCCAGCCGGCCACCCGCGACCTCGCCGTCGAATCGCTCGCCGACGACGACCTGGCGGGCGCTGGACTCGTCGCGGTCAGCGTGCCGATGCACACCGCGATGCGGATCGGGCAGGGGGTGCTCGACCGCCTCCGCGCGGCGCATCCGGAAACGCCCGTCGTCTTCTACGGTCTTTACGCCGTGCTCAATGCCGACCATCTCTTCGCCACCGGCGCCAGCGCCGTGATCGGCGGCGAATTCGACGGGCCGCTGCGATCGATCGCGGAGCATCTGGCCCGAGGCGGCGATCTCGCGACGGCGAACCTGCCCGGCGTCATCACGCCGTCGAACCGCACCCCCGCGCCGGCACCGAAGTCAGCGTTCCCCGAGCCGCGCCGAACCGGGCTGCCGCTGCTGCGCTCCTACGCCGGTCTGGAGGAGAACGGCACGATCGTTCCGGCCGGGTACGTCGAGGCTACCCGCGGCTGCCACCACACCTGCACGCATTGCCCGATCACGCCGGTCTACGGCGGCCGACTGGTCGTCGTCCCGCGGGACCGCGTTTTGGACGACATCGCCCGGCAGGTCGAGATGGGCGCGCGCCACATCACCTTCGGGGATCCCGATTTCTTCAACGGTCCCGCCCATTCGCTGCGGATCCTGCGCCAAATGCGGGAGCGCTGGCCGGACCTCACCTTCGACGCAACGATCAAGATCGAGCACATCCTCGAACACCGACAGCGCCTGCCCGAGCTGGCCGAGCTCGGCTGCCGCTTCGTCGTATCCGCGGTCGAATCCCTCAACGACGAGGCGCTGCGGCGAATGAAGAAGGGGCACACCGCCGCGAGCGTATCGGAAGCGATCGACCTGCTCGACGCCGTCGGCATCCCGATGCGCCCCTCGCTGCTGCCGTTCTCGCCGTGGGAGACGATGGAGAGCTACCTCGACCTGCTGCGATTCATGGCGGAGCGGGGGATGACGCGCAACATCGACCCGGTCCACTGGAGCATCCGCCTGTTGATCCCGCCCGGATCGGCGGTGCTCGATGACCCCGACACGGCGACGTGGATCGGCCCGCTCGACCCCGACGCGCTCAGTTACACGTGGACGCACGCCGACCCGCGCATGGAAGCGCTTCAGCGGGAGGTCGGCCAGCTCGCCGAAGCGGGCGATGCCTGCCAGCAGGACCCGGCCGAGACGTTCGAGGCGATCTGGGCAGCGGCGCATCGCGCGGCGGGTCTCGACATTCCGGAGCTGCCTGCGGAGCAGGTCCGCCGCCCGAAACCGCCGGGGCTCACCGAAAGCTGGTTCTGCTGAGCAGAGCCAACCGCGCGGCAGTTGTCGCGCTGACCGGTATCAGCCATCGACGAAGTCATCCTCGGAGTGCCGCCTTCGACAGGCTTGTTCGCGCTCTTCAATACGCTGGGAACCAGCGTCAGGCGCGTTCAACGGCCTCCACCGGGACTGGTTTGTCGCGCGCGCGCAGCCGTTCACAGCCAATCTTAAAAATCGGCAACGATCCTTGTGGACGGTGCCAGCGACGGCACCCGGGACGATGGCCGTCCCGTCGCACCCCAGTTCTGGAGCGCTTCATGCACCAAACGTCTTCATCGTCCGAAGCTCTCGCGTTGCACCCGACCGGTTTGCACCGGCGGCTGCTGTTCACCGTCCTCTCGCTCGTACTGCTGCTGTTCGCGACGATGAGCACAGGCGTGCTCGTCCCCGAGGCATCCGCCCAAGAGGCGAACGCCACGGCGACGGCCGGCGAGCAAACCGCCGCCGATGTCGCCGAGCAGGTTCGCGAATCCGCCGTCACCATCTACACCTACACCCAAGGCGGTCCGTTCTCACCCGGCAGAACCGGTCAGGAACCGACCGGCGCCGGATCGGGCTGGGTCTACGACGAGGGGGTCGTCGTCACCAACAACCACGTCGTCACCGGGGCGGACGAGGTCAAGGTCGTCACCTCCGATGGCACGATCATCCCGGCCGAGGTCGTCGGCACCGACTGGTACCAGGATGTCGCGGTGCTGCGCCTCCAGCCGGAGAATGGGCAGGAGCTGCCTCCAGCGGCGACGGTCGGCGACTCGGACACGGTTCGCGCCGGCGACGAGGTGATCGCGATCGGCACCCCGCTCGGCCAGTTCGCCAACACGGTCACCGTCGGCTACGTCGGTGGCACCGACCGCTCGCTGAACACCGGCGCCGGCTACTCGCTCACCAACCTGATCCAGCACGACGCCTCCATCTCGCCAGGGAACTCCGGCGGACCGCTCTTCTCGATGGACGGCGAGGTAATCGGCATGAACGTCGCCAAGGTCGACGCACTCACGACGGGACAGCCCAACACGGCCGACATGGGTTTCGCGATCGACAGCAACGCCGTGATCGCGTCGGTCGAAGAAATCCTGGCGAACGGCACGGTCGCCTACCCGTACCTCGGCGTGCAGGCGCAGCAGGCAAGGGATGGCTCCACGGTGGTCACCAGCGTCGAGGAGGGGTCGCCAGCCGCCGAGGCGGGCGTGCAGCCGGGTGACGTGCTCGTTGCCGTCGACGGCGAGCAGGTCAGCGCCAACCAGGGGTTCATCGACATGCTCTACGCGCACGATCCGGGTGACAGCGTCACGCTGACAGTCGATCGAGGCGGCAACACGGTGGACCTGAAGGTGACACTGGGCGATCGGCCCGCGGAGCTGTAACCAGCGAACATACGCGGCATACCGAATGTTTCAGGGAATCTTCAGCAATCATTCAGCATCGACTCAGAAGGGGATCGCATACTAGGGTTCAGAAGGACGAAGCCAGACTTCGCTTTCTTCTCTCCTCCCCACCCCTTGTTGAGAGCGGCCCACGCGGGCCGCTCTCAACGTGTATATGCCTTCCCATCTCTCTCGGCTCCATCTCGACGCGAGTTACCACGCTCGCCGCAACGGTTTGACGGGTGCGCGGTCCCCGCGCCAGCCTGGTCGCGATCCAGCGCGCTCGAGTCCCCGGTGCGGAGGGTCGAGTCGTTCCCCTCGCGCCACGTTCATGCTGAATCCGGATAAACACCTCATCGGGCCGTCACAGGGCCGGCACGACGGCTGGATTCCGTATCAGATAGCGTTCCTGTCGCGTCTAGTCGCGCGTTCGCACGTCGCCCATTTACGGCCGTATCACGTGGAACTCGAGCTCTTCTCAAATTGCTGGGGCCAATCTTCGATTTCTTCATCCAGTCTTCATGAATGACTCAGTGTTCGTTCAGTTGCCGGTCCCATACTCAATGTCAGAAGAGCGATAGATGCGCTGTTGACTCAGCGTCGTTCTTCATCTCTCCTCCCCACATCCCTGGGTGGCGGCGGCTCCGGCTCCGGAGACCGCCGTCGCTCGTTTTCACAATCATGGCAGCACCCGGCCGCCATTGCGGATCGCCGCATGCCACGCGCAGTACCGTGCCGGCGAAGCGAATGGACATTCACGTCAGAATTCAGCGGTTCTTCAGGATCGATTCAACGTCCGTTCAGGTAGTCGTCCCATACTGAAAGTGTGGAAGGCGGCGGAGCCATGGCGATACCACATCACAACATGCTCCGTACGCTCTCCGCTTCTCCTCCCCCACCCCTTGGTAGTCGGCGGCCCTCTTCCAGAGCAGAAGGCCGCCGATTATCGTGTCCGGACGTGAAGCAGGCACTGAAGTACCATGAGTAATACGCGAGCGGCATCCCGGCACCACGTATTCGACTGGCTCCGGCGCGCAATGGACCTACTCCGCGCCGCCGCCGCGACCGGTATCGTCGCGCCGGCTAGCAAACCGGCCGATCCACGGTCCGCGTCATCGGGCCGCCCGCAGGGGAGGGGCATGAGCGATACCCGAATACTGCTGGTCGAAGACGAGCCCGCCATTTCCGGCTTCGTGCGCCGGGGCCTGATTTTCGAGGGGTACGACGTCGAAGTCCTCGACGATGGGCGCCGCGCCCTCGATGCCATTCGCGACGCGCCGCCCGACCTGCTCATCCTCGATCTCATGTTGCCGGGCCTCGACGGTATCGAGATCACCCGACGCCTTCGCGCGGCCGAGGAGAGCACCGGCGGGCGCCTGCCGATCCTGATGCTGACCGCGCGCGACTCCGTCGCGGACCGCGTCACCGGGCTCGACGCCGGGGCCGACGACTATCTCGTCAAGCCCTTCGATTTCGATGAGCTGCTCGCTCGCGTCCGCGCCCTCCTGCGCCGGACCCAGACGGCTGCCGAAGCGCGCCACGAAGAGCTTCGCTTCGCCGATCTCGTGCTCGACATCGGCGCGCGCACCATCCATCGGGACGGCCGCGAGATCGAGCTGACCCCGCGCGAGTTCGACCTGCTCGCGCTGTTCATGCGCAACCCGAATCAGGTCCTGACCCGATCGACGCTGATGCAGCGCGTCTGGGGCGAGGATTTCTTTGGCGAATCGAACGTACTGGAGGTCGTCATCGGCAATCTCCGCCGCGCGCTCGAATCCGGCGGTGAGGACCGGCTGATCCAGACCGTGCGCGGGGTTGGCTACGTCCTGAGGCAACGATGATCCCCCGGGCGGTCACGCGAACCGGCGACACGGATCGCCAGGCAGCCACCAACGGAGGCCGTCGCCTGCCGTCGATCAGCTTCTTTCGATCGCTCCGGTTTCGCCTCACCGCGTGGTACACCCTCGTTCTCGTCCTCATCATCTCCCTGCTCGGCGTGCTGCTCTCCACCTTCCTCGCTCGTGCCCTCGAGAACGAGGTCGACAACCGCCTCTCCAATGGCAGTGCCCAGGTTGGCACGCCCGAGTACAGGGAGTGGAATGGCCAGCTGGTGCCGACACCGAGGGAGGGATGGACGGATGATGTTGTGTACCCATCGGATGACGAAATGGACGCCCAGGTCAGTAGCGGGCTGTTCTTTCTCGTCACCAGCCATGACCTCAACGAACAAAGCAGCAGAGGGCTCGTGCCCAAGGGGCTGGTCGACGCGATCGGTCCCGGCGCCATCCAGGAAGGCAACTGGGGATATCACACCGTCAACGTCGAGGGCGAGCGCGTGCGCGTGCTGATCCAGCCCGTGCTGTTGCCCAGGTACACCGCGACCGTCGCCGGCAGCCGCGTGGTTGGCATGAAGGTTGTCGGCGAGTCGCTCCGGCGGCAGGACGACGTGCTCAAGCTGTTCAACCAGCTCCTGCGCACGGCGGGCGCCGGCGGCGTGCTGCTGGCGACGTGGGGTGGCTGGCTGCTGGCCGGCCGCGCGCTGTCGCCGGTCAACAAGATCACCTCCACCGCCGACGCGATTGCCCGCCAGGGCGACGCCCAGGAGTCGCTCTCGACCCGGCTCGAAGTCAACGAGAGCGGCGACGAGCTCGCGCGCCTGGCAATCACCTTCAACGCCATGCTCGAACGTATCGAGCGCGCCTTCAGGGCCCAGCGCCGCTTTGTCGCTGATGCCTCCCACGAGCTGCGGACCCCGCTCACGGCGATTCGCGGCAACGTCGACGTGCTGCTTCGCCATGCCTCCAGCGGCCGCGAGCTTGAGCCGGACGATTTGCAGGAATCGCTCGGCGACATGAAGCGCGAAAGCGCGCGCATGGCCCGGCTGATCGACGACCTCCTGCTGCTGGCACGCACCGACGCCGAAGGGATCGGCCACATGGTCCGGCCGGAGCCGGTCTCGCTGGAAGTGATCGCGCGGGAAGCGTTCCGCACCGCCGAATCGCTGGCGACCGGCCAGCGACTGCACCTGACGATTCGCCAGCCCCTGATGATCTACGGCGACGGCGATCGGCTGGTGCAGGTAATGATCATCCTGCTCGACAATGCGGTGCGGCACACGGCACCGGGTGACACGGTCGACCTGATGATCGATGCGGCCAGCGCGAAGGATGGCAAGCTGCTGTGCGCGCGCATCCAGGTGGTGGACGGCGGCGAAGGCATCCCGCCGGAGCACCTGCCGCACCTGTTCGATCGGTTCTACCGGATCGAAGGGTCCCGCTCGCGGCTGGCCGGCGGCAGCGGGCTGGGCCTGGCGATCGCGCTGGCAATCGTGCGCGGGCACAACGGCTGGATCGAGGTCGAGTCGCCCGAGGGGAAGGGCACCCACATCAGCGTGTGGCTGCCCATTCTCGAATCGCCGGAGGGCGCCGCCGAGGAGGTCCCGATCCCGCCCGGCTACCGGGATCGGCCCGAGCCCGCCGGCACGGACTGACCAGCCCGGACGCCGCAGGCGCCTTCCCCGAACGACGGCCGCCCGGCAGGCCAGCGTTCACATGACTGGCCTGCGCCTGTCGAAGGCACGTTCCCTACGGCTCCTGCCGCTGGCGAAGGTAGCGCTATTGATGAAGAATCCGGTCTAGCCCTTGATGCCTGGATCGGCGAGGCTGGCCGGGTCGAGGATGCGTTCGAGGTCTTCCTCGGCGAGCTCGGTCAGCTCCAGCGCGACCTCTTTCACCTTGCGGCCGTCGGCGTACGCCTGCTTCGCGATCTTCGCGCCCAGCTCGTAGCCGATCACCGGGTTCAGCGCCGTCAC
>CBFGRG010000190.1:0-6508 GCA_965651105.1 uncultured bacterium
GTCGCGGCCACAACGGCCGGCTCGACGCCGACCTCCCGCAACGCCGCTGCCGTCACCTGGCCGACAACTGCGACACGGGTGCGTTCCGGCATATCCCGGAGCGCTCCAGCCATGGCAGCGACGCCCTGTCGGCTGGTCAGCGCAACCCAGTCGAAACGGCCGGCTCCCAGCTCCTCGGCGGCTTCGGCGAGGGGCTCTGGATCGATAGGAGGCACAATCCGAATTGTCTCGACCGCCACCGGCTCGCCACCGCGCTGCTCGACCTCGTCGGTGAGCCGCCCGACCAGATCATCGGTACCGGTGACGATGACCTTCATGCCTTCGAGCTGGCTGCCGGTTGCCTCGGTCGCGCCGAAGATCCGGTTGGGGCGAACCTCGGCGAACAGGCGCCGGGCGGCGTCGAATGCCTCATTCACTGCCCGCTCGACCGGCCACTCTTCGTAGACGCGCTCGAGGACGCTGCCGTCGTCAACCGCGAGCATGCCCCAGAAGCGAGCGATCGCCTGCCCGTGGTAGGTCTCGATCACGGCGTGCGCGCCGAGCGGTGTGGTGCAGCCGCCGCCGATACCGCGCAGGAAGGCCCGCTCGATCTCCAGCGCCTGGCGAATGCGCCTGTCGTCAATCGCACCAACCAGAGCGAAGGCGTCATCTGGTGTCTCGCGCGTCTCAATCGCGAGCGCGCCCTGTCCCGGAGCCGGTGTAAAGCGATCGACCGGCAGCAGCTCCGTCGCCCGATCGAGCCAGCCCATCCGGGTGAGACCCGCCGCGGCGAGGATGATCGCGTCGTACTGGTCGCTCGCCGCCTTCCTGAGGCGCGTGTCGATGTTGCCGCGCAGGTCGGCGATGATGGCGTCCGGCCGCAACGCCAGCACCTGCGCCGCCCGGCGCCGCGACGAGGTGCCGACAACCGGGTTTCGGGGCAGGTCTGCCAGCCCGACGCCGTGCCGGGAAACGATCACGTCGCGCGGGTCCTCCCGCTGCGGAAACGCCGCCAGCGCGAGTCCGGCCGCGGAAAGGCTCGGCACGTCCTTCGACGAGTGCACGGCAGCGTCGACCTGCCCCGCGCCGAGCGCTCGCTGCAGGGATGATGTGAACACACCTCGACCGCCGATTTTCGTCAGCGGCGATTCCTTGTCGATGTCACCTTCCGAGGAGATCACCTCGATCGCGACTTCGAGGCCGGGTTGGGCGGCGGAAAGCAGCGCGGCGACGTGACGCGCCTGGTGCATTGCGAGGTCGCTGCCGCGGGTTCCGAGCGTGAGGCGATCCGGGGACGATCCGGCGGCTGTCGTGGGGTTCAGTTGTGTAGGCACGGGTTCGACCTTGACCGACCTTCCATTGAGGGGGAGGATAGACGCGCAGTTCGCGCGTGGCTTGCCATCGTTGAGTGTAGGCAGCGCCGTGATGAGGGTCAATCGCGATCCTTGCTGCATGCGACACATGCGTCGCACGAGTGGCCACATTTTGGGCGTCCTGTGGTAAACTGAGATGTCTTGGGTGCGATCCGCACCCATATTTGTGTGCATCCTGAAGGTTTCCGGAGAAGAGGCGCTTGCCGCCACGGATTCCCGCAGGGCGGGACGGTCGCGCAGGGCCCGGATGGTTGGCCGGCAGCGTTCGCAGCAGAACAGGTTGAAGAGCGATGAGTGAAGAGAAGCAGGCAACCGCCACCGCGGCCGGGCCATACGCCATCATCGAGACCGGCGGCAAGCAGTACCGCGTGAAGGAAGGCGACACGATCACGGTCGAGCGCCTCCGCGACGAGGCCGGTACCGACATCACCCTCGAGCGGGTGCTGATGATCGGCGGCGACGGCACCACGAAGATCGGCACGCCGGTCGTCGATGGCGCCAGCGTCACCGCCCATGTCGACGAGCACTTCCGCGGCGAGAAGCTGGTCATCTTCAAGTTCAAGCCGAAGAAGCGCTACCGCCGCAAGACGGGCCACCGGCAGGAGCTGACCAGGCTCACGATCACCGGCATTTCCGCCTAGCGCCAGGGTCGAAAGAGAAAGGACCATCATCATGGCTCACAAGAAGGGTATGGGCTCCAGCCGCAACGGCCGAGATTCCGAGTCCAAGCGCCTTGGCGTCAAGCGCAGCGACGGCGAGTACGTGCTTTCGGGCACCATCGTCGTGCGCCAGCGCGGCACGCAGTTCCACGTCGGCACCAACGTCGGCATGGGCAAGGACCACACCATCTACAGCAAGATCGACGGCGTTGTGTGCTTTGAGCCAATGAGCCGCAACCGTCGCCGCATCAGCGTCTACCCCGAGACGGTCTACCCCGTCGGCGGTGGTCCCGCGCAGGCCGCGCCTGTGGCCGAGGCCGCCAGCGCGCCGGCGGCGGATTAGCCGACCAGGCGGCGACGCCACTGGAGTACCTACGTCATGAAGCAGGGCATTCACCCGAATTACGTCGAAGCGACCGTGATCTGCTCGTGCGGGAACACCTTCCAGACCCGCTCGACCAAGCCGGAGCTTCGCACCGACCTCTGCAGCGTCTGCCACCCCTTCTACACGGGCGAGCAGCGCATCGTCGACACGGCCGGTCAGGTCGAGCGCTTCACCCGCAGGATGGAGCGCGCGCAGCAGGCCGGCGGCGCGAAGTCGAAGCGGCAGCGCCGCATCGAGGCGCGCCAGCAGCAGCTCGCCGAGCAGCAGGCTGCTTCCAGCGGCGCTGCCGAAGAAGCGGCGCCCGAGGCCAGCGACGAGGAGTAATCCTCTCCGCAACAACGCGCGAACCAGAAACCCGGCACTGGAATCTTCCAGTGCCGGGTTTCGTTGTCATGTGAGTGGCGTATCAGCGCGATGGCCACGAGGTAAGCGGCATGATGAAGTTCACACCCGTGTCACCCTCGCTCCGAAACTCCGGCTGCGCAGCGAACCCCATGGAGAGCTTCAGCACATAGTTGGCTCGATGCTCAGGGGTGTTCGAGCTGTACGACCGAATCTGGTAGCACCCCATGCGTTGCGCTTGCTGAATTGCCGCTTCCTGCAACGCCCGCCCGATCCCCTGTCGCCTGAAGGGCTCGAGGACGGCGAACGACTTGATCTTGCCCTCCTCGAGCGCCTGGCCATGCAACTCCAGCGTCGGGCAATCGCGGTCCGGACCGATGGGCTGCCGATACCACTCGAGAAATCCGGCGATGTCAGACCCGAGGAGCGCGACCAGGAAGTGGTGTTCGAACTGCGCCCAGTACTCGGGGTTACGCCAGTAATACCCGAACCCCTCCGCCGTCATGATCTCGACGAGCTCCGGCCACCGGGCGTGTTCCGGCGCCCACTCCTCGATGGTCGGTGCAACATCCCGGGTCATCCCTACTCCTGCCGTCCGCAGCTCATGCAAGGCTCAGGAATCGAGGTCGAACAACGTCGGGCCGCTTTGGACCGGCTCGGCCTCGGGATCCTCACCGTCCGCGAGCGGAAACTCGGACTGCACGAAGCTGTGCGCGTCTGCATGGACGAACCGCGTGAACCGCATCACCAGCGCCTTGCCGGCATCGTCGAGATCCCGGAACACGGCCAGCAACCGGCGCTCCTGCTCGGAGTGCCGGTCACCCGTTCCTCCCTCGATCAGCCCGCCGGCGCGCATCAGCTCGTTGCGCGAATGCCCCAGCGCCGCGGCCAGCTTGTCCAGCGTCTCGATACTCGGTTGCGCGCCACGTCCGCGCTCGATATCGCACAGGTATGAACGACTGATGCCGGCCTGGTCGGCCAGGCCGCGCTGGCTCAACCCCTGCTCGCTTCGGACCGACTTCAGCCAGGTGCCGAGCGGCGTCGGCTGTACGTTTGATCGCCTGGGTCGCCCGTTGGGCATGCCCACCCCTTCCCCGATCCTGCTACGCTCCTGCACATTCTACCGATTCCACGCCATTGCGGGACCTTGCGCGACCGCTCGTTGCCGTCGACCATGATCACAACAGCGTCGCCGACCGCAAAGGAGCACCGTTCATGACCGCCACGATCTGGACCAATGCGCGCATCGTCACCATGGACGCCAAGGCTCCGTCCGCCGATGCGGTCCTGACCATCGACGAGCGCATCCACGCCGTCGGCACGCTCGACGACATCCGCCAGCAAGCGCCGGGGGCGGCCGAAACCATGGATCTCGGCGGCGCGACGCTCCTGCCGGGCTTCATCGAAGCCCACAACCACATGATCATGTTCGGCCTGAGCCTGGCAGCGATCGACGCCCGTCCTGCGGCAATTCCAACGATCGAGGCGCTGGTCGACGCGATTCGGGAGCGAGCCGCGACGACCCCGCCGGGGGCGTGGATCCTCGCCCGTGGGTACGACGACAACCAGCTTGCCGAGAAGCGCCACCCTGATCGGCACGACCTCGACCGCGGCTCGACCGACCATCCGGTCTTCGTCGTCAACGGCTCCGGCCATCTCGCCGTCGCCAATACGCGGGCGCTCGAGGAGGCCGGGATCGACGCCAGCACCGCCAATCCGCAGGGCGGCGAGGTCGTCCGCGATCCGAGCGGCGCGGCCACGGGATTGCTGCTGGAAACGGCGCAGGAGCTGATCCGCCGGGTGATACCCGAAACGACGGTCGACGAAATGGTCGACGCGCTCCAGGCATGCCACGATCGCTACGTCGCCGCCGGCTGCACCTCCAGCCACACGGCCGGCGTCAATTCATGGGAGGAGGTACGGGCCCACCAGCTTTGGCGCGAGCGTGCCACCAACCCGATCCGCACCACGATGATGATCGGCCGGTCGATGTTCCCCGCCTTTCGCGACTCCGGCCTGCGCACCGGTTACGGCGATGACCGGCTCCGCATCGGGCCGCTCAAGCTCTTTTCGGATGGATCGCTGATCGGCCGGACTGCCGCCGTCAGCCAGCCCTTCCTGGAGGACCCCAATCCGAACAACCTCGGGATGGAGATGATGCCGCAGGACGAGCTCGATGCAATCGTCCACGAGGGTCACGAGCACGGCTGGCAGGTCGCGATCCATGCCATCGGCGACCGCGCAATCGAGATGTGCCTCGACGCCTACCAGCGCGCGCAGGATGCTTCTCCTCGCCAGGACACGCGACACCGGATCGAGCATTGCGGCATCCTGCGTCCCGATCTGATCGAGCGCCTCGTCCGCCAGCAGGTGCTGCCGGTTTCACAGCCAATCTTCATCCGCGAGTACGGCGACGGCTTCATCCGTCACCTCGGTCGTGAGCGCACGGCCCTCACCTACCCGTTCCGCTCACTGCTCGACGCCGGACTGCCCCTGGTTTTCTCATCGGACTGCCCGGTCTCGGCCTGGGAACCGCTGAAGTCGATCCAGGCATCGGTCGAGGAACGCACCGACAACGGCACCGCATATGCGCCCGCCGAAGCGATCTCTGCCGACGAGGCGATTCGCAACTACACCGTTCACGGCGCGTTCGCCGGTTTCGCCGAGGACCGTGTCGGCACGATCCGGCCCGGGATGCTGTCAGATTTCGCGATTCTCGCCCAGCATCCGGGCGACGTGACACCGGGCGAGATCGATCAGATCCCGGTGATCGGGACCGTCATCGGCGGCGAGCTGGTCCACCAGCGCGCGCTGGCGAGCGCCTGACCAATGGCGAGCATCGCGCTGATCGGCCTGATCGACCACGATCGCATCCTCCACCTCGATCGGATCCCCGATCCCGGAAGCTCGGCGGTGATCTCACGCGTGACCGAGTCCCCCGGCGGCACGACGGCCAACACCGCCGTCGCGCTGGCCCGGCTCGGCGAGCAGGTCTCCCTGCGCGCGCTCGTCGGCGACGACTCCGAGGGGCAGAACCTGATCGCGGCGCTGGAGCGTGAAGGCATCGACACCGCGTCGATCTCGGTCGCCGAGGGACCGACCGACATGTCGTGGATCCTGCTCGATACCGGCAGCGGGGAACGGACGATACTCTGGCAAAAGGGCGCGATGATCCGCAAGGGCGATCGCATCGACATCCACGCGATCTTCGATCACGACGTGGTTGTGCTCGACATGGCGGACGAGCCCCTGCGCCGGTTCCTGACCGACCTCCCCGCGCACACCCGGCCGGACGTGCGCCTGCTCGGCCCGATCACCTACATCGTCGACAACGGCGAGCCCGACGCGGTGGAAGTCGCCTTTCGCTTCGACACGATCACCGGCACACGCGCGCAGTACTACGAGCTGCTCGACGTTGGCTCCGAAGGCGAGTTGATCGAGGTAACGCAGCATCGGATGTCGGGCAGCCAGCTTCGCTGCGCGGTCGTCACGCTCGGCGCGGACGGCTGCCTGTGGATCACGGAGGAAGATCACGGGTACGTCGAGCGCTTCCGAGTAGAGACGCGAGATACGATCGGGGCTGGCGACGCCTTCACGGCGGGCCTCGCCTGGGGGATGGCGCGCCGCCTGCCCTGGCTTGAGACCTGCCGGTTCGCCAACGCCGTCGGCGCGCTCAGCACCCGCGACATCGGCGCCCAGACCGCCCTCCCGACCCTCGCCGAGGTCGAGGAGCTGCTCGCTACCGCTCCGTAGCGGCGACTTGCCCGCGC
>CBFGRG010000191.1:0-6491 GCA_965651105.1 uncultured bacterium
CGATTGGAACGCAGCGTCTCGATGGCGAGCATGCACGGACCGACATGGGTGCCAAAGGAACGGTGCGGATTGGCCAGCAGTTTCGCTGAGGCTGCACTTCCGAAGCGCTGGAGACTGCGAGGCTCGAGGGAGATGTGGCCATGCCCTACGACGCGCCGATGCAGCAGGAACTCTCGTTCGTACGCGTGGATCCGCTCGAAGTGCACTCGAAGGTGGCCTGGCTGCAGGAAGCGCGATGGCTCGTTGACTGGCGGGCACAAATTACCGAAAAATGATGGTAGGCTATCCCGGACACTCATTAGTGGGGAGTGGTCGACTCGCCAGAAGGCGGCGAGTGGTAACGGTCGACCTCGGGTTGACTCGATCACGGGCGAAGCAGACCGGGAGAGCCGGGGAGGGCAGGCTTCATGATCATCGGTGAGCGAGAGCTGGCGGCAGTCCTGGTCGCCTTCATCGTGGCGGCTGCCTTCACCCCGGCGATCCGGGATCTGGCCCTGCGGTGGAACCGTGTCGACAAGCCCAATCAGCGCAGCACGCATTCATCTCCCGTGCCGAGGCTCGGAGGCGTTGCCATCGTCCTCGCCACGGTGATTGGCGTCGGCGTCGGGTTGGGGCATTTCGAGGGGTGGATGCTCGGTATCGGGATCGGGGCGACGCTTGTCGCGGTCACGGGCACGATGGACGACCTGATTCATCTCGGTCCCTTCCAGAAGTTCCTGCCGCAGGTTGGAGCCGCGGTGCTGGCGGTGGTGCTCCTCGATCCGCGAATCCTGATCGATCTTCCCTTTGGGGCGATCACGCTTTCGTCGCAGGTGTCGGCCATCGTCGCCATCCTGTGGATCGTGTCGGTGATCAACGCGTTCAATTTCCTCGATGGGCTCGACGGTCTCGCCGCCGGGGTCGGCCTGGTGGTGGCGATCGTCCTTGCCAGCCTGTTGTCCGGCTCGGTACCGTTGCTGTTGCCATTCGCGGCGGCGCTGGCTGGCTTCCTGATGTGGAACACGGCACCCGCCACGATCTTCATGGGTGACGGCGGCAGCCAGTTCATTGGGTACCTGCTGGCCACGGCCGTGTTGATGCCCTCCCCCGATGACACCGGCGCGGTGCCGGTGCTGTTCGCGTTCGTGCCGGTTCTCGGTGATGCTGTCGTAACGATAGGGCGGCGTCTGCTGGCTGGATCGAGTCCGTTTTCCGCGGATCGCAACCACGTTTTTCACGGCTTTGTCGATACCGGTGTCAGCCACCGTGCGGTGGCGATCGCCTATACGGGCTTGACGGCCTTTTCCGGGCTGGCGGGGCTTGCCTACTTCCACGCCCACTCGATCGGCAAGTGGGGGCTGCTGTTGATCATGGCGATCGTGTGCGGCTCGGCCGTGATCAAGTTCAGCCGGTATACGCGGCCCTTGTGGCGTCCGCGGGCGTTCATGGGCCCCAACACCGTGGTCCAGGCGACTGGAGCATGGACGCGTTCGTCGCACGGCTGATCCATTCGACTGCTGACGGCATATACAATCTTGCGGTTATGGTTGTGGCGGGAGTCGCGCCTGCGCGCTGCGTGAGCGCTTCGAGCCCGGGATCCACGACGAAGAAGGTGCCGGCAGGCAGGAGTTCATCTCAATGATATTGGTTACAGGTGGAGCTGGATTCATCGGCTCGCACATCGCGCGGTCGTTGGCCGAGAATGGCGAGCGCGTGCGGGTGCTGGACAACCTTTCCAGCGGCCGGTCGGACAACCTCGCCGGCATCGCCGGCGAGATCGAAGTGATCGAGGGCGATCTGCGCGACGCGGAGGTCGTTGCGCGGGCGGTCGATGGCTGCGAGGTGGTCTACCACCAGGCGGCCGTGCCGTCGGTGCCCCGCTCCGTGGCTGACCCCCGCACCAGCCTCGATGCCGGCATTACCGGCACCCTCAACGTGCTGCTGGCCGCTCGAGACCGCGGCGCGCGGCGCGTGGTGTTCGCCTCGTCGAGCTCGATTTACGGCGATACGCCGGTGATGCCCAAGCATGAGGACATGACGCCGAAGCCGCTCTCGCCATACGCGATTTCCAAGCTTTCCGCCGAGCAGCTTTGCGGGGTGTTCACGCGGTTGTACGGGCTGGAGACGGTGGCGCTGCGCTACTTCAACGTGTTCGGGCCGAACCAGGACCCCGCCTCCGAGTACGCCGCCGTCATTCCGAAGTTCATCGCCGCCGTCGCGGCCGGGGAGCGACCCACGATTTTCGGGGACGGTGAGCAGTCCCGCGATTTCACCTACATCGCCAACGTGGTCGATGCCAACCTTCGTGCCGCAGAAGTCCCCGAGGCCTCAGGCCGGGTCTTCAACATCGCCTCGGGACGGGCCATCACCGTCAATCGAATGCTGGCACTGGTCGGCGAGCTGCTCGACAAACCGGCCGAGGCCGACTATACCGATCCGCGCCCCGGCGACATTCGCGATTCCCTCGCCGACATCTCGGCCGCGCGCGACGTGCTCGGGTACAATCCCGAGGTTTCCTTCGAAGATGGCATGGCGATGACGGTAGCGGCCTTTTCCGGCGACGAGGTGACGGCATGAGCGGCCGCGCGGACGACCTGCGCCGGGCAATCGATGAGCGCACAGCAACGTTCGGTGTGATCGGGCAGGGCTATGTGGGGCTGCCGCTGGCGGTGGCGTTCGCCGAGGTCGGGTTCCGCACCATCGGTTTCGACGTCGCCCCCGCCACCGTGGCCAGCCTCAACGCCGGCCGCTCGCACGTCGGCGATGTGCCCGACACCGCGCTCGCGGCGTTGGTCGAGGCGGGGCGGTTCTCGGCGACCACCGACATGACGCGCCTCGCCGAGGCGGACGTGATCAGCATCTGCGTGCCCACGCCGCTGGGCAAGACGCGCGATCCGGACATCAGCTACGTGGCGGCGGCGACCGAGGCGGTCGCGGCGGCACTGCGGCCGGGCCAGATCGTGATCCTGGAGAGCACCACCTACCCCGGCACGACGCGCGAGATCATCCTGCCGCAGCTCGAGGCGACCGGGCTGCGGGAGGGCACGGACTTTTTCCTCGCCTTTTCGCCGGAGCGCATCGATCCCGGCAACCCCAACTACGGCATCGTCAACACGCCGAAGGTCGTCGGCGGCATCGACCCGGTCTCAACCGAGCTGGCCACCGCGTTCTACGCCCAGGCGATCGGGTCGGTGCACCCGGTGTCGAGTCCCGAGGCGGCGGAGATGGTCAAGCTGCACGAGAACACCTTCCGCGCGGTGAACATTGCGCTGGCCAACGAGACGGCGCTGATGTGCGACCGGCTCGGGATCGATGTGTGGGAGGTGATCGACGCGGCGAACACCAAGCCGTTCGGGTTCATGCCGTTCTACCCCGGGCCGGGGATCGGCGGGCACTGCATCCCGCTGGATCCGCACTACCTGAGCTGGAAGATGAAGACGCTCAACTACAAGGCGCGGTTCATCGAGCTGGCCGGGGAGGTCAACAGCGCGATGCCGGAGTGGTGGGTCGACAAGGTCTGGCTGGCGCTGAATGCGCAGGGCAAGAGCGTGAAGGGGAGCCGCGTGCTGGTGCTGGGGGTTGCCTACAAGCCGGATATCGGGGATGTGCGGGAGAGTCCGGCACTGGATATCCTCGGGCTGCTGGCGGAGGGCGGGGCGGAGGTGGCCTATCACGACCCGCACGTGCCGCAGGTCGAGCTGCCCGGTGTCCGGCTGGCATCGGTCGCGCTGCGTGCCGAGGAGCTGGTATCGGCGGATTGCGTGGTGATTGCCACCAACCATGCGGCAATCGACTGGGCGCTCGTGACCTCGCACGCCGATCCCATCATCGATACGCGCCGGGCACTACCCGCCCACGACGCCGGTTGATCGATGCGCGCAGAGGTTGCCATGACCGGTCCGGACCGGCTCGCTGGGTTGTCGCTGCGGCAGAACGTGTCGTGGACAACCGCGGGCAACCTGATCTACGCGCTCTGTCAATGGGGTGTGCTGACGGCGATCGCCAAGACCGGCACGCCCGCCATGGTCGGCATGTTCGCGCTGGGCCTGGCCATCACCGCGCCGGTCATGCAGTTCGCCAACCTGCAGCTTCGCGGCGTGCAGGCGACCGATGCGCGTCGCGAGTACGCCTTCGGCGATTACGTCGCATTGCGGCTGGTCACGACGCTCCTGGCGCTCGCTGTATCCGCCGGGATCGCGCTGTGGATCGACCGTTCCCGCGAGACGACGGTGGTCATTCTGCTGATCGCGCTGGCGAAAGCGGTGGACGCGCTCAGCGATGTCATCTACGGATATTTCCAGCAGCGCGAGCGAATGGATGTGATCGCTCGCGCGCAGGTCGCCAGCGGGCTGTTGTCACTTACGCTGACGGCCGCTGGACTCGTGGTTTTCGACGACATCGTCGTCGGGGTCGCCGGGTATCTCGCGGGTTTGATCGTGCCACTGGTCATCTACACGATTCCGGTGGCTCATCGGTCGTTGCGATCGAGCGGGACGCACTCGACGATGGTGCGTTGGGATCCTGGCGTCATGCGGCGCCTGGCGTGGACGGCGTTGCCACTCGGCGTGGTGATGCTTCTGCTGTCGCTGAACACGAATATCCCTCGCTACGTCGTCGAGCACGAGCAGGGCGAAGGCGGGCTCGGCGTTTTCGCGGCGCTGGTGTATATCGTCGTGGCGGCTGGCATGGTCGTCACCGCCGTCGGGCAGGCGGTCAGTCCGCGAATGGCTCGGCAATACGCGGAGGGCGCGCTCCAAGGGTTTCGCGCGCTGCTCATGCGTGCCGTCCAGATCTCGCTCCTGCTTGGCGTCCTCGGTGGGGTGGTGGCACTGGTCGCCGGGCGACCGGTGATCTCGCTGCTTTACACCCCGGAGTACGCGGACGATACCGTCGCGCTCGTCATTCTCGCGCTGGCAGGTGGGGTCACGTTTGCCGCATCGTTCGCGGGTTTCGCGATGACCGCCGCCCGGCGGTTCCGGCCGCAGGTGCCGGTATTCGTGGCCGTCGTGGTGGCGAGTACGCTGGCGTCGCTGGTCCTCGTGCCGGCGTATGGCCTGCGTGGCGCGATGGGTGCGGTCCTGGTGGGCGCCGCAGTCCAGCTCGGGGCGTCGCTGTGGGTCGTGCGGGCGGCGCTCGCCGAAAGCGAGGTCGCGGCTTGAGCGATACGAGACCGCTGCGGGTGCTCCATGTCTTCGACAGGATGGATCGCGGGGGCGCCGAGACGTGGATCGTCAACGTCATGCGGCGTATCGATCGGGAGCAGTTCAGGTTCGACTTCCTGGTTCAGAGCGACCAACCGGGCGCCTACGACGATGAGATTCGAGGGCTCGGCGGCGAGATTCATCATGCCGGCCACCCGAAGCAGTTGCCCCGGTTCGTCAGGGCGTTTCGGCGCGTGATGCGGAGCCATGGCCCTTACGACATCGTCCACAGCCACGTTCACCACGCCAGCGGCTTGATGCTGGCACTGGCGGCGTGGCAGGGTGTGCCGAAGCGTATCGCGCATTCTCACACCGACAGCCGCAGGTTCGAGCGCGATGCGTCCTTGCCCAGGCGAGCCTATTACCGCAGTGCGGAAGCGTTGATCAACAAGGTTGCCACGGATGGTCTGGCTGCGAGCCGGGATGCGGCCGCGTCGCTGTTCGGCGAGCGATGGGAACGCGACCCACGTTGGCGCGTCCTGTATGGTGGCATCGACCTGGAGCCGTTCACGAGGCCTGTAGACTGCAACGCAGTGCGGGCACGGCTCGGTATTCCGGCCGACGCCTACGTTGTCGGGCACGTTGGCCGGCTTGAGCCGGTGAAGAACCACGCATTTCTCGTCGATGTTTTCGCGCGGATACACCAGGACGTTCCCGAGGCACGCCTGCTGCTGGTGGGTGATGGACCGCTTCGTCCAGAGATCGAACGGAAAGCGGAAGATCTCGGCATTGCCGATGCGGTCATTTTCGCGGGCGTTCAGGACAACATTCCGGAAATCCTGCGCGGCGCGATGGATGTGTTCGCGTTTCCATCTTTGTTCGAAGGATTCGGGCTGGCCGTGGTCGAGGCGCAGGCGACGGGCCTGCCCTGCGTGATATCCGATGGTGTCCCGCTCGAGGTTGCCGTGGAGCCCGACCTGATAGAGCGATGCGATCTCGCAACTGGCCCCGAGGCATGGGCAAAGGCTTTGGTTTCAAAATATGGAGCACAACATGAGCGCCGGGCGCATCCAACGATCGGCCGAAGCATTATCGAATCGCCATTCAACATTCGAGCCAGTTGCGAATCGCTCCAGCGCGTATACCTTGGATCGTAACGTCTGGCACAACACCCTTATCGTCTGGACCTTTGTCGCAGCCGGGCTCGCTCCGGTGCTCCCTCGACTCATGGAGCTTCCGCTCCTCAACCAGATTCCCTACCTGAACTTCCTGTTGTTCCTGCCTGGCGTGCTCGCAGGCGCCTGGATCTTCCTGGAGCACCCGCGACGCATCCGGGCGATTCCGATGTTCGTCATCATTGCCGTGATGGTG
>CBFGRG010000192.1:0-6471 GCA_965651105.1 uncultured bacterium
ATGAAGAACCAGACGAGCACCAGCGAAAGCAGTCCGGCCGAGCTGCCGATCAGGTTCCAGTCACGCACGATCCGCAGGTAAAACGGGAATACCTGCGCCAGCAGCACGAACGCCAGCCCGATCACGACGGCGCCGGGCACAACATCGCCCACCCGCTGCCCCGCCGCCGGCGCAACCCGGAAGATCAAGCCGAACAGCAGGATCGCCATCAGGGTCGCGACGACGTAGGACAGCACCTGGTACAGCCCGGTGAAAAGCGGCCAGCGCTCCAGGCCCAGCGGCATCGAATCCTCTTCGATGCCGAGCACCACGGTCGGCACGATCGCCGCGACCACCGACGCGGTGAACAGCAACCCGAACGCAACCACCCCCACCATGCCCCGCAGTCGCTGGCGCAGCGGCGGGCGGTCGGGCACCTCATAGACCTGGTTCATTGCCCGGCCCAGCGCGGCGAAAAAGGTGGACCCAAGCCACAGAAACCCGCCGAGCGAGATGAGGGCGAACGCGCCGCTCTGCTCGCGCAGGCGCGGCAGCGTCTGCAATCCCTCGCCGGCCAGCTCCGGCGGCACGATCCACGCCACCAGCGCGACCGCCTGCCGGTATCCCTCCTCGGTCCGCAACAGCAGACCGGCGATGGATACGAGCCCGAGGATGGTGGGGACAATCGACAGGAGGGCATAGTAGGCGATGCCGGCGGCGAGGTCGCCGGCGCGGGTGCGGCGGAAACCGGTGACCAGCCAGTCGACGATCAACCGAACGACGCCGAGCCAGCCGCCCGATCGTGCTGCAAACGTCCCGGGAGCCGGAATTTCCTGCCGAAGCTGCCAGGCTCGCCGGCGAAACCAGCGCCGCCGCGCGCGTGAGCGTCGAAGCCTCGACCGCACGGATCAGAGCGCGTGCGCGACTCGCTGCACCACCTGCTGCAACGTCTCGCGTACGCCGATTCCCCGCACAGCCACGGCTTCGACAACCGGAAGGTCGCCACCACCGATCCGGTCGGCGATCAGCGCCGCGTCATCGCTGCCGGCGCGGTCCATCTTGTTCACCTGAAGCACGGCCGGAGTGGTGTCGAGCGATCGCCCCTGGCGCACAAGCTGCTCACGAAGCTCATCGAGGCTGGCGCGATTGGCATCGATCCGGTCGGGCGAGGCGTCGGCGACGAAGACGATTCCATCGATGCCGGCAAGCATCGCCCGCCGGGTGCGGGCGTAGGTGTCCTGCCCGGGCACCGAGTAGATCTGGAAGCGGAGCGACCAGCCACCGATCCGAACCGGCTCAACCGGCAGGAAATCGAAAAACAGGGTGCGCTCGTCCTCGGTGTCGATAGAGCGCATCGGGCCACGAAGATCAGCGGGCATGCGCTGATGGATGTTGACGAGGTTGGTCGTCTTGCCGCTGAGTCCCGGACCGTAATAGATGATCCGGGTGTCGATCTCGCGGTCGGCGGTGCGGATCACGGTCATGACGGCACCACTCGGCCCGGTTCGTGCCGGGCCGGAACACGTCCGCCCACGGAGGGGCGGACCCACAAAGCACGAATCAGCACGACAACCCCTGCACGGCGGACTCGTCGCTGGTGACCCGGGTGATGATCTGACCGATCAGGCGACCTTCCGGCAGCTGCGCCATCACCGCGTCGACGCTCTCCGGCGCGACCACCAGCACGAAGCCGACGCCCATGTTGAAGACGCGATAGCGCTCGGAGATGGTCATGCGGCCGGTCTCGACCAGGTAATCGAAGATCGCCGGGGTATCCCACGACGTCGGGTCGAGCCGAGCGATGCAGTCATGTGGCAGCGTCCGCGGAAGGTTGTCGCTGAGACCACCCCCGGTGATGTGTGCCATGCCGCGCACCAGCCCGGTTCCGAGCAGCGGCACGATCTCGTTGATGTAGCTGCGGTGCGGCGCCAGCAGCGCCTCGCCTATCGTCTCGCCATCCGCGGCTCCCGGCAGCGGCTGGCCGAGCAACTCGCGATCATGGTCGAGATCGCCGGTCATCCCGACGATCTTCCGGGCAAGGCTGTACCCGTTGGTATGCAGGCCCGTGCTGGGCAGGCCGATGACGACATCGTCCGGCTGGATCGCCGAGCCATCGACGATGTCGCTGTCCATCACCGAGCCAACGATGAATCCGGCCAGGTCGTACTCGCCGGGAGCGTACATGTCCGGCATCTCGGCGGTCTCGCCGCCGAGCAGTGCCATCCCGTTCGCGGCGCAGGCGTCAGCGCAACCGCCGACCACCGACGTCATCACGTCCGGATCGAGCTGGCCGCTGGCGAAATAATCGAGGAAGAAATGCGGCCGCGCGCCGAGCGCAAGAATGTCGTTCGCACAGTGATTGACAATGTCTTCGCCCATCCGGGCATGCGCATCCCCGCCCAGCGTGAATGCGAGCCGGAGCTTGGTGCCGACGCCATCGGCGCTGGCGACCAGGACTTGACCGGGTGCGCCCGGCATGCGGTAGGTGCCGCCGAAATGGCCGATCGGCCCGGCTGACTCCCCCAGCGTTTGCGCCGCGCGCGCCTTGACCTGCTCGATTGCGCTCATCTTTGCGTCAATGTCGACGCCAGCGTCGCGGTAGGTGACGCCGGAGCTTTCCTCTGCTGCACAGGGCGAGATATTGTTCACATCCAGCTCTCGTGGTGCGAGGCGACCGGGACCCGGAGCAGGGCCCGGTCGCCGCAAGGGTCAGGAGGCGACGCGCGCGTCGTCACCTGTCTCCTCGGCCGGAGGCTCCTCCTGCCCGGCCGGGGTCATTTCGACATCGCCCACCGACACATACGGCGCAAACCGGCCCAGCTCGCGCTGGGGCAGCACGCCGGTGACGGTGGTGCCATGCTCATCGTACTCGTGGTCTTCCACGCGGCCGAGCTTGTGGAAGAGGTCGACCAGATCGGTCCGATCGAACGGGAAGGTCGCTGTCACGGCGATGAATTTCGCCGCTTCCTCCAGCGCCGCCTCGACGCGCTCGAGCAGGTTATCGAGGTTGATCCCCGCCTGCGCGGAGATGCCGATGGCGTCCGCCGGCACGCCAATGCCGAGCGCCAGCTCGGGAAGCCGATCGCGGTCCTCCTCGGGCAGCGCATCGATCTTGTTCAGCGCGTAGACGACCGGGCGATCGTCCACCGCGAGGTCCTCCAGCGTCCGGTTGACGGTGTCGACCTGCTCCGCCGCGTTCGGGTGCGTCGCATCCACCACGTGGACGAGCACCCGGGCTTCGCTGATCTCCTCCAGCGTCGCGCGGAAGGCCGCGATCAACTGGGTCGGCAGGTTGTTGATGAACCCGACGGTGTCGGTCAGCAACACCTCCCGGCCGCTCGGCAGCGCAATGCGCCGGGTGGTCGGGTCGAGCGTGGCGAAGAGCTTGTCCTCGGCCAGCACCTCGGCGCCGGTGAGCGCGTTCAGCAAGGTGCTCTTGCCGGCGTTGGTGTAGCCGACGAGCGAGACGACCGAGATCGGCGTCTGCCGCCGGCGCTTCCGGTAGCGCTCGCGATGGGCGTGCACCTGTGCCAGCTGGTCCTTGATGAAGGAGATGCGCTTCTGCGCCTCACGCCGGTCGGCCTCCAGCTGCGTCTCACCTGGACCGCGCAGGCCGACTCCCCCGACGCTCTGCCGGGAGAGGTGGGTCCACATGCGAGTCAGGCGCGGGAGCCGGTACTCGAGCTGCGCCAGCTCGACCTGCAGCCGCCCCTCGTGCGTCTGCGCGCGGCGCGCGAAAACGTCGAGGATCAGCGCGGTCCGGTCGATGATCTTCACCTCCAGCGCCTTCTCGAGGTTGCGCTGCTGCGCCGGAGAGAGCTCGCCATCGACGAGCACCATCGTGTACTCGAGCGGTTCGAGAAGGTCCCGGATCTCGTCGAGCTTGCCCTTGCCGACGTATGTCGCCGGGTGCGGGCCCCGGAGTTTCTGGGAGACCGAGCCGACGACCTCGACGTCGACGGTTTCGGCAAGGCGGGCGAGCTCTTCGAGGGAGTCCTGAGCCGCCCAGCTGTCGGTGTGGGTTTCCACGGCCACCAGCAGCGCGCGCTCGGCGTCGCCGACCTGGAGGGCGGTGTCGGTATCAAATGGGGTAGTACCTATGGGTGGTTCCTTTCGGGCGCGGACTGTTGATGTGGCGAGGGCGGACACGAAGCCCATCCCTGCATGCCGGCTACCGGGCGGATATTTCAGCAAATCCGCCCTGCGGCACCACGTCCGCAACAGGCGTCTGAACGGTCGATCCGTGCATAGGGCCGCACGGCATGGACCCGTGCAGCCGGGTCAGGCGGCGGTGCCGACCCAAGGTCGCCTGTTGATCATCTCGTTGCTCCTTGCAATCGAGGCTACGCCGGGCAGGTCGTCAGGTGTCCTGCCCACCGACACCCCATCAATCTCGATCCGCGAGCGCAGCGTCTCGCCCACCGGCGCCAGCTGTGACCATTGGTCTCGCGGCGCCCGGACCTGTACCACCAGCGACGTTGTGCCGGGCTCGACGGTGTAGCAGTCGATCCGGATCACGTACTCCTGGTCGGCACGGCTCTCGGACAATGGCTCCACGGTGTAGACAATCCACCCATGGCCATCCGTCAGCCCGCCTGGCGCCTCGCTGGCGTCGTCGCTGCCCACAGAGATGCGGGCATGTTCCTCATCCTCGCGCAGCCGGTCGAGCTCGCTCAGCACGCACCGTTCCGGGTCGCCATGATGATCGACGATCGTCTCGAACGTCGCGTCCATCGCATCCGCCCGCAGATAGAGATAATCATACCCATCCTGCGCAAATGTATCGTCGACGCGCCACACGCCGGGGTCGAACGACACCGACCACGGCGCCGCCGGGCTGCGATAGACACCATCGTCGACTCCCACCCCGGCCGCCGTTTCAGGCGCCGGCGCCTTCAGCAGTGACTCCAGCACCACCGGATCGCATTCACCGCCGGCGAGGCACGCACGCTGCGCCTCTGCCCACTGCTCGGCGGCATCCTGCGCGATCCGTGTGGTGCCCATCGCACGAATCGTGAGCTGGGCAACCGTGGCATCCTCCTGGATGGTGATGCGAAAGCCGGAATAGCCTCCGCCGACGCGCGTTTCGCCGGAAATCGCCTCGATTTCACCCGTTATCGCCATCGGATCGAGCGGCGTTCCCTCCTCGGTATCCGGGAAGAAGTCGAGCGGATCGCGAATCACCCCGGAAAACGCATCAGCATCGACCGGCGACGAGAAGTCGACCAGGGCGACACCGGCGGTCACCCAGTCCTGGCTCGCAAGCTCAGCGGTCTGGCGATGCAGGAAGATCGTATCGGCCCCGCCGGCGATCTCCGAGCGCGCGGGAGGGTCAAGCTCGCCGGCGGCGGGGATCACTTCGCCATCGAGCAGGCGGTACCAGGCGTGCGCATGCGGATACTCGGTCGCGACCGACACCGGGATCAGCCGGTCGTCGCTCACCGGCACGACGTGGCGGCTCAGCCCGGTACCAGCCCTTGCTTCCACGCGCTCCAGCGTGGCGGCCACCGCCGCGCGATGCTCGTCGTCGGTCGGTGTTCGCCGGCGTCCGGCGGTCTCGATGTCGATCAGGTAGCGGCCATCACGGACCACGGTGACGAGCGAATCATCCTGCGACGAGACCACTCGCCAGGTCTTCGCCCCATTGACGACGGCACCGCGTTCCTCGGCACCGGCCGGCCGCGACTCGACCAGCAGCGATTCGAGGATCGTCGCACCGTCGCCGCCGTCAAGCTCGTGGATCGTAACGGTGACGGTCACCAGCGGGTCGGCGAGCAGGTAGGCACGATCGGTCAGCAACACCAGCGAGCCGGTGTACCCCTGGCGCCACCCGGCAGCATCGAAAATCGGTTCGACCACGTCGCCTTCGAGCCCGTACCGCTGCCGCAGAAGATACCGAACATCGTCGGGCGTCAGGTAGCCGCCCCGGGCGAACTGATATCCGGCTTCGGGCAGTGACTCCGGGCTCGGCACCATCGCGGCAAGATCGGAAAGCGTCGCGATCTCGTCCTGTGCGGCGACCGACGGCACGGTCACCGCACCACCCAGCAGCATCGCGATGATCAGCAACAGTCGCCACATTCCGGCCGGCCTCCCCTACGATGCCTCTTCCGCCGATACGATCCCTGCCCGTTCCGACCGGCGCGTCCAGGCCATCAGGCCCGCGCCGGCGAGGATCAGCACCAGGCTGAGCCAGTATGCCGCCGGCCACGGCCCGATCGTGAGGCTGTCGGTCCGGATCCGCTCGATCAGCAAACGCGCCACACCGTAGGCGATCAAATAGATGCCGGTAACATCGCCGGTGCGCAGCCAGCCACGCTTCGGAACCTGGAGGACCAGCCAGGCGAGCACGATCGCGTTGACCAGGTTGAAGATCGACTCGTAGAGAAATGTCGGGTGGAAGGTGGCGTACTGCTCGTACCCGTCGGGACGATTCTCCGGGTCGATCGTAACCGCCCACGGGAGATCGGTGGGCGTGCCGAAGGCCTCCTG
>CBFGRG010000193.1:0-6464 GCA_965651105.1 uncultured bacterium
CAAGCGAGGTCCAAGGTCGCGTGGAAGCCGTCAATGTTGCTGCAACCACCGGAGCGCACGCCGCCGATCCTGTCGCGTCAGGGTAGCGCAGGACACCGAAGGTGGAAACTGCAATGAGAAATTGCCGCCGGGGCATGGCTCCGGCGGCAATCGTGTTGTGCTGGCTTGTCCTCTCGACGATTAGTCGAGGAAACGCACCGACTCGGCGCGAAGGCCGCGGTCCGTGTCGGCGACCTGCGCCTCCACCGGCTGACCCGGAATCGGGTTCTCGTTGCCCACCGTCGAGCGGTGGAAGAAGATGCCCGTCTTGCCGGAACCATCGGTCGCGTCGATGAAACCGAAGCCCTTGACGTCGTCGTAGCGCACGACGGTGCCCGTCACGGTCTCCAGGGTTCCCGGATCAACACGCGGGCCGCGGTCGGCGCGAGGCGCGCGCTGCGGCGGGTTGCGGTTGATCTCGGTGATGCGCACGTCCATCGCGGTCGGGCCGCGCTGACCCTGCCCGACGGTGTACTCGACACGGTCACCCTCACCCGGGATATCGAACCCAACGGCCGACCGGTGCACGAAAAGATCCTCACCGCCCGTATCCGGCGCGATGAACCCGAACCCCTTCTCGGGGTTGTACCACTTGACTGTTCCGCTTGGCATGAAACCTGGTCTTCCTGTCTTGTCTTGCACGGTGCGAAAAGGCCGCCCGTGCCCTGTCTTGTGTACTTGCCGGCATCGCCATGGCCACGGACCACCGTGCCTCCGCGCCACCTCGAGCCGGCGATACGAGACCAACGGAGCGAGGCTGGGATACCAAGCGTAACTGTATTATACCCGAAATCACACGGTTTGTGGGGATTGGGTTTCGGCGCGAAGCCGAACCGTGAACCGAAACCGTTCCGGCGGCACGAGGTACTGCTCCAGCGGCTTCGGCCCGCAGGCCGATGAGCCCAGCCCCGCGACACGGTGATCGAGCGACAGCACGGT
This sequence comes from uncultured bacterium, assembly GCA_965651105.1. Lineage (GTDB taxonomy): Bacteria > Chloroflexota > Chloroflexia > Thermomicrobiales > UBA6265 > JACCVC01. The sequence goes on from CBFGRG010000193.1 coordinate 979, forward strand.
GGTCAGGCCCGGCCCGAGGTCGGTGGTGTGGGTCGCCCCCGCGAGCTCGTGGCTGGTCCACGGCAGCGCCTTGATCGCGATCGGTTTGTCCCCCCACGCCAACAGCCCGGCGCCGTGCGCCGGCCCGACCGAGACCCAGCTCGTCTCGCCCCGATTGCCGGTGTCCTGCGGCGCGATGTAGCCGGCCGGCATCTCCGCCACCGGCAACGACCAGGTGCCGCGCGTGGCACTCTCCCGGCGGTCCGGATAGTTCTCGTGCGGCCCGAGACCACGCCACACAACCCGCTCGAACGTGCCTGGCACCTGCATCGTCAACCCGACGCGCGGCAGTGTCTCCAGCCCGGCCAGCGACTCGCCAGGGACAGCGTCGGTCTCGATGGCGACATCGCCCGATCCGTCGATCGTGAATCGGGTGGTGACGGCAAAGGCCGGGCGCCGCGATGGCGCGCCCAGCATCGAGCGAACCTCGATCGTCACGCTCGTTTCGGACTGGTCGACGATCTCGCAGGCGCGCACATCGTGCGCGAGGTGCGCCAGCCGCGCCTGCTCCCACGCCGCCAGCATGTATTTGTCGTTGGAGGTTGGCGCACGGTAGACATCGAACGTCGGTCCGGCGACAAGCAGCTCCTGCCCGTTGACCACCCAGCTCGTCATGGTGCCGGCCTCGCGGTCGATGATCAGCTCGCCGTGATCGGTCGTGACGAGAATCGCCAGGCCGAGATCCTCGACCGTGACCGGACCCGCCGGCATTGGCGAAACGCCAGCCCCGTCGGGTGCGATGATTTCGAGCTGGCATCGCGCGACCTCGTGTCCGGCCGGTGCCCACGATGTGGCGTGCGTCAGCGTCGCGACCACATCGAGCAGCGTATCCGGCGCATCGGCACCAGCGAGCTCGGGAATGATGATCTCGGCAGACTCCCCTGCGACCGGATTCGTATCGAGCGTGCCTGACGCGACGTTACGCCCCGCGACATGCAGGCACCAAGTCAGGTTGAGGTCGCCGAGGTCGGTGAAGTAGCGGCGATTCGTGATCCGGATCGTGCCGGTTTCCGCGTCGACAAGCCCGACCTCGATCGGCTCGTAGACCTTTTTCATCTCGATGATGCTGGGATGCGGCTCGCGATCGGGCGAGGTCAGCCCGTCGATGCAAAAGACACCGTCGTGCGGGAATTCGCCGAAGTCGCCGCCGTAGGCGAACCACTCCTCCCCGTCCGGTGTGAACTGGCGGATGCCGTGGTCCGACCACTCCCAGACACAGCCGCCGATGTTGCGCTTCGATCCCCGGATCGCCTCCCAGTATTCCCTGAAGCTGCCTGGGCCGTTGCCCATCGCGTGGGCGTACTCGCACAGGAAGTACGGCTTCGGCTCGTCCTTTTCGCCCTGCCGGATGACGTCCGCCACCGTCGGATACATCGTGCTGAGCATATCGGTGGCGTGAACCGGCTCTTCGCGGTGGTCCTGGGCGTCGAAATGGATCGGCCGCGAGGGATCGCGCGCCTTCAGCCAGTCGTACATCGCGTCCTGGTTACGACCGTAGCCGGCCTCGTTGCCAAGCGACCAGATGATGATCGAGGGGTGGTTCTTGTCGCGCTCGACCATCCGCTCCAGGCGGTCCATGCAGGCCGCCTTCCATTCCGGGTCGTCGGTCAGTTGCGACCAGTCTCCGGCGATGGCCATGCCGTGGGTTTCGAGATCGGTCTCGTCGATCACGAACAGTCCGAGGCGGTTGCAGAGCTCGTAAAAGCGCGAGTCGTTCGGATAGTGCGAGGTGCGAACGGTGTTGACGTTGTGCTGCTTCATCAGCATCACGTCGCGCGTCATCGCCTCGTACGGCACGGCGTAGCCGTAATCGGGATGATCGTCGTGCCGGTTGACGCCCTGGATCTTGATCGATACGCCGTTCACCCAAAGCTGCTGGTCGCGAATCTCGACCTTGCGAAATCCGACCGTCTGCCGCTGAACCTCTACGATCTCGCCATTCTCCGTGCGGTTGCGGACCAGAAGCGTGTAGCAGCTCGGGTCTTCCGGCGACCACAGCCGGGGTTTGGGCAGAAATATCCCGCCCGTGAGCGCATCTCCCCCACCGAGCTCCAGCGTCCCGACCTCGACACCATCGTCGTCGAACAGCGCCGCGTCGATGGCGTGGCCGGCGCCAGCATCGCCCGCCACGGTGATCGCGAGCTCGAGCGTCGCGGTGGCGAGGTCGTCGGCCAGCTCCGGGATAGCCTCGACGTCCTCGATGTACACCTGCGGCAGCGCCGCCAGCCAGACGTCGCGGAAGATGCCGTTGAAGCGCCACATATCCTGGTCTTCGAGGTAGCTCGCATCCGACCACTGATGGACCTGCACCGCCAGCAGGTTGTCGTCATCCTCGAGCAGGTCGGTGATATCGAACTCGGCGGGCATATGGCTGCCCTTCGAGAAGCCAACCTCGTGCCCGTTGAGCCAAACGGTAAAGGCAGAGCAGACACCGTCGAAGGTCAGGCGAACGCGACGCCCCTCCCACGCCGCCGGAACGCTGAAGGTCTGCCGGTAGCAGCCGACGGGATGATCGGGCACGTGAGGTGGATCGACCGGGAAGGGATATTGCACGTTGCAATACTGCGGCGTGCCGTAGCCGTGCATCTGCCAGACCGAGGGGACCGGGATGGTGTCCCAGTCCAGATCGTCAGCGTCCGGGTCGGCGGCGTCGGCCGGCACCAGCGCGGTCGACTCGGCATAGTGGAAGAGCCACTCGCCGTTGAGGCTTCGGTACCACGGCGACCGCTCGCGTTCGCCGGCAAGGGCGGTGGCGTCGTCGGCGTAGGGAATCAGCAGCGGCCGGGCCGGCTCCCGGTTGCGCTGGAGCATGGTCGGGTCCTGCCAATCTGGGAGCTGGGTGGCGGTCGACGGCATGGGGTGGGGCATCCTTTCTCGCGAGCGGTCACAATCTCGGCATTGTATCGAGATTCACCGAGCACGATGGATGCCCCGAGCGGAGCGCGGGCCAACCAATCCCGCGTGAGGATGCTCAGGCGCACGCTCCTTGATCGCTACGTCGCGTTGGCCATCACCAGCGCGACGACATCATCGGCGCACCCCCAGCTCAGCGAGACACCGCCACCGCCATGGCCGTAACAGTGGACGACGGTGCCGCCGCCCCATGGCTCGGCTTCGAGGCGCACGGCGTCCCGACCCGGCCGCAGGCCGACGATTTCGCCCAGCACCTCGGCACCAGCCACCTCCGGCGCGACGCGAATGGCACGCTCGATGATCCCCTCCGTCTCGGCCGGATCGGGAACCAGCGACCAGTTGCCGTCCTCGGCGGTGCCCCCGAGGATCACGTCGTCGGGGCGATAGACGACGTAGACGAGCCCGGTCTTCGGCCCCTCGCCCAGCAGGACATAGGGGTCGGCATCGGGTCGCGCGATCCGCACGAGCTGGCCGCGGATCGGGAAGAGCCGGTCGTCGCCGACGAGCGAGCGCGATCCCAGCCCCGTGCAGTTCACGACGAGCGGACACTCCGCCAGCGCCTCTTCCAGCGAGATCAGCATGCGCTGGACGACGGTGCCACCGTTCTGCTGGAAGCGGTCCATGAGGTAGGCCATGTAGACCGGCATCTCGGCGACCGGGGTCGTGAACCGATAGGCCGTCACGTAGCCGTCGGGCAGCTCGCCGGGGTCAGGCCGGTGGAAATCGGGGATATAGCCCGCCCACGGTGGGTCCTCCGTCTCGTCCTCGAAGACGATGGTCGTCGGCTCCATCTCCACACCGGTTCCCGGCTCTCCGGCAATGGCCGACAGCGTCTTGAAGGATGCCTCGCCCCAGACAGCCGCCTCGTCGATCGGCAGGACATGAAACGGGTACCAGAACGCGGCCGCCTTGTCCGAAGTCGTGCCTGGCGTCAGCTCGGCCGCCCAGATCTCGACCTCGAACCCGGCTTCCTGCAGGCGAATCGCCGACGAGAGCCCGATCACACCGGCGCCGACGACTATCACGCGCGAAGCCGTGACCGGCGATGCGACCGGGCTCCCGGGTTGCGCCGCCCAGGCAGGTCGACTGGCGACGAGGGCACTTGCGGCCCCACCACCAAGACCACGAACGAGGGCACGGCGAGAGAGCTCGACACGAAGCGGGGATACCGTTCGTCGTGCAGGCATGGAACACCTCCCGATGTGCGCACGCGTGTTCACCAATCGGCGATGAGCAAACGCGGACGCGAGCCGACGCCAGGCCTGGCGCCAGCAATACCGATAGTGTGGGGACCCTGTAGCGCTATCTTACGACAGGTTCGCGCCTGTGAGCATCTGATTATCAGGCTGCCGGGATAATGTGCCGCTGACCGTCAGGTTGCGCCGAGGCTGGTGCAGAGGCGGGTCATCTGGCGGAGGATGTGCTCGCGATCGGGCGGCGTGCCGGCGATCAGCAGGGTGACGGCGAGGCCGTCGAGGGCCCAGCACGCCAGCCGGGCCGCCTCACGGTCGCCGAAGTGCTCTTCCAGGATATCGACGAATTCGTCGTCCCAGCGCGTCGCCGCCGGGCGCAAGGCGGGGCTGCGAATCGCCTCGAGGTAGAGCTCGCGCTCGGAGATGTTGCTCTCCCGCCAGGTGGTGACCATCTCGATCACGAGGTCGGTCAGCCACGACGCGACATCGTCGCCCGGTTCCAGTCGCTCCGCCGCCCGGCGCATCATCGCCAGGTTTCGGGCAGCCGCCAGCTCCAGGCCGGCCATGATCAAGTCGTCGAGCGTCTCGAAGTGGTAGGTGGTCGAGCCAAGCGGCACGCCGGCGGCCTCGGCGACCTTGCGGTGCGTCAGGCCGCGCACCCCGTGCTCGGCGACGACATCGATCACCGCCCGGGCGATCTCATCGCGGCGCTCCTGGCCTCGGGCGACACGTCCATCGGTCGTTACATCGGTCTCGGTCAATGGGCCCCCTGGATGTTGAGCAGCACCACCCCAGCGATGATCATCGCCAGCCCCGCCGCCTTGGAGAGCGTGCCCGGCTCACCGAAGACGACGATGCCAATGATGGCGACGGTCGCCGTGCCGGCACCGGCCCAGACCGCGTAGGCGACGCCGAGGTCCAGCGACTTCAGCGCCTGCGCCAGGGACGTGAAGGCGACGACGTAGCCGACGACCGTTGCGATCGACGGCAGCAGGACGGTGAAGCCGTTGGATGATCGGAGCGCGGTGGTGGCGGCGATTTCCGAGATGATGGCGATGATGAGGAAGATCCAACCGGTCATGTCGCCCTCCCCGCACGAAAAGAAGTAGTACAGAAGTACATCTAACAACATGGACAAATGTACACCTTTGTTGCCTTGCCGGCAAGGGGCGTCCGTGGCGCCGGTGACATCTCGGCTGGCGCTGGCGGTTCATTGCTGCGCAGAGAACCGCCAGGCCCGGGCCTTCGAATGTCACCAGCTCCTGATTCCTGCATTCAAACAACGCTGTCATCCTGAGCGCAGGGGCGCAGCACCGGAGCCGAAGGATCTCTGGCGCTCGG
>CBFGRG010000194.1:0-6451 GCA_965651105.1 uncultured bacterium
CCCACGAGTATCGCCACCCCGACCCTGATCGTGCACGGTCGCGAGGATCGCGTGGTGCCCATGGCGCACGGCGAGTGGCTGGCAAATCGAATCCCCTCGGCCGAGCTGTGGCCGCGCCCGGGCGATGGGCACATCTCCGCGCTGGCCGCCGGTGAGGATGCCCTCCAGTGGCTCCGGGACCGTGCCGGGACAATTCTCCCGTAGTGCTGGTCGCCTGCCGGTCCGCTACAGGGGTGGCATGCAACAAAAGGATTTCTGTCATGGTTTCCACACACCCCTCCGCCGCGCTGGACGCACGGTTCAGCAGTCCCGGCGCAACCGCCATTTCGTGGGAGGCGGCCGTCGACCTCCTCAACACCGCCGAGGTGTTCTGGCTGACGACGGTGCGTCCCGATGGGCGCCCGCACGTCACGCCACTGATCGCCGTCTGGATCGACAACGCGCTTTACTTCAGCACGGGCGCCGAGGAGCAGAAGGCGCGCAACCTGACAGTCAACCCACAGGTCTCCCTCACCACCGGCTGCAACACCCTCAACGAAGAGGGACTCGACCTCGTCGTCGAGGGCGTCGCCTCCCGGGTCATCGACCGGGGCCGCCTCGCGGCGGTCGCGGGCCGATATCTCGAGAAGTACGGCGAAGCATGGCGCTTCACCGTCGGTGACGACGCGCTCATTCACAGCGATGTATCCACGAGCTCCGGGGAGCCGCCCAGGGCGCTGGTCTTCCGCGTCGCCCCGACCACGGTCTTCGGCTTCGGCAAGGGCACGATCTTCAGCCAGACGCGCTGGCGATTCTGATTCCATGGCCGGGATGTCGAATTCGGCGATGTCCATTCGACTACCAGGTGCCGGGGATATCGCTCCGGCACGCGACATCACGAAAGGACAGGCTCATGGGCAGGATCATCGTTACCGAATTCGTATCGCTGGATGGCGTCTACGAAGATCCCCACGAGTGGCACTTTCCCTTCTTCCAGGAGCAGGCGCAGCAGTACAAGATGAATGAGCTCCGCGCCACCGACGCGCTGCTGCTTGGCCGGGTCACCTACGACGGCTTCGCCCAGGCCTGGCCCGAGCGCTCGGGCGACGAGTTCTCCGACCGGTTCAACAACATGCCGAAGTACGTGGTTTCCACCACGCTCCAGAACCCGACGTGGACCAACTCCCACGTCATCGGCGCCAATGGCGATCTCGCCGCGGAGCTCGACGCGATCAAGGACCGTTACGAGCAGGACATCTTCATCCACGGCAGTGGCACGCTGGCAAATTCCCTGCTGCGGCAAGGCCAGATCGACGAGGTGCGCCTGATGGTCCATCCGGTCGTGGTCGGCAAGGGCCGGAGGTTCTTCGAGGACGAGACGAGCATCCCCTCGCTCGAGCTGGCCGACGTGACAACGTGGGACGGCGGCATCGCGCTGATGACCTACCGGCCGGCAGGCGAAGCCTGAAACGCGGCGCGGCGTCCTGTTGACACACCCGACGCGATGAGTGACGCCTGGCGTCAGTGTCCGCTGCAGGATGCGTCGATGCAGGCGGATCGCAGGATCGAGCAGGAGGCACGCATGAGCAGGGTGATCGCAGGGATGACGATGTCGCTGGACGGCTTCGTCGCCGACCGCGAGCGACAGATCGGCATGCTCTACAGCGACTTCGACACGTATGCGGCGAGCGATGCCCTCACCACCGCGACCGAGGAAACCGGCGCCGTGTTGATGGGCCGGCGAACGTTCGACATGGCCGAGGATCCGGACAGCTACGCCGCCAACTACGAGTTCCAGGTGCCGATCTTCGTCGTCACCCACGCGCCACCGACGGTGCACCCAAAGGAAAACGACCGTCTCACCATCACGTTTGTCACGGACGGTATCGAGCCGGCGCTCGCGCTGGCAGTCGATGCGGCCGGCGACAAGGCTGTGACGGTGGTCGGTGGCGCCGAGATCAACCGCGAGCTGATGCGCGCCGGGCTGGTCGACGAGCTGCACGTCGACATCATGCCCATCTTTCTCGGCGAGGGACTCCGGCTTTTCGATGACCCGTCCCTGGAGCGATCCGGGCTCGAATTGCTCGACTGCCAGCGCACCGGCGAGCGCGTCAGCCTCAAATATCGCCTGGCTCGACGCTGACCCGATGCATCCGGATTCCCGATGGATACAACCTGTTGAGGATTTTGCGACAGGATGTTCACATACCTGTCCCATTCTGAGTGCCGAGCAGCGAGTCGACTGCGGGGACTCAACCGTCACCGGCCGATCCGACAAAGGAGGAATCCGCCAGACGGACCTGCCGCCGCACCTGCACACATCCCCACACCACACCGGGTGCGGCCGGCGCCTCGCCGGCATCACTGGGTTATCGGCAACCCTCGTCGCGCACGTTTCCCCTTTCAGGCACGGCTCCGGCTTCATCGCCGCGCCACCCTTCGCAATCGCTGAAATCGTCGATTCCGGAGAGCGCGATGTCGATTTCGCGCCCCGCCGAACGACTATCAGGTGCCAGCCTGTTCACCGCGACAGGCTTGGCCGGTACGCCGCCATCCCGTGGAGGAGAACGAACAGCATTCCACCAGGAAAGCTGCCTGGAAACCGCGAGTTCAGATGAGAGCTGACGTGCACAGCGCTGGCCCGGTGCCGGCCGTTCGGAGGACATCACGATGAGGAAGATCGTTGCGGGACTGTTCATTTCGCTCGACGGCGTCTTCGAAGCGCCGGAGACATGGCACTTTCCCTACTTCAATGATGAGATGGGCGAGGCCGTTGGTGCGCAGATGGCCGAATCCGACTGCATGCTGCTGGGCCGTGTGACCTACGAGGAGTTCGCCGCCTACTGGCCGCAGCAGACCAGCGACGGCGAGGCGGGCGAGATGGCGGACGTCATGAACGACACGCCGAAGTACGTCGTCTCCAGCATCCTGAAGCACCCCGAGTGGAAAAACACAACGCTGATCGACGGCGCCAACGCCGCCGCAGAGCTCAACGCACTCAAGCAGCAGCCCGGCAAGGACATCTCCATCACGGGCAGCGGCACGCTTGTGCGCACCCTGCTGCGTGACGGGCTTCTCGACGAGCTGCGGCTGCTGGTTCACCCGATCGTGGTCGGGCACGGCAAGCGCCTCTTCGACGATGGCGAGCAGGTGCCGCTGAAGCTGACGGACTCGAAGACCTTCAGCACAGGCGTGCTGGCGCTCACCTACGAGCGGGCCTGACGGAGTGCAGGAGGGCGACCTGCGTGCTGCACGGCACCGCTACCGACCGGGAGAACGTCCACATGAAACCCCGAGATAACGCGACCGGTTCCGCCGGCCCGACCGCGCAATCACCCACCGCGGAGAAAGCCGGGCCTACCCCGAGCGAAACCGGCTACGCGCCGGTGAATGGGGACGATGAACAGATGGAAAGCCGAGGAGCGACACCATGTACACCGTTGTCCAGGAACGAGACCTGAGAACGGGCCGCAGCAAAACTGCGACATTCGAGGGCAAGGACCACATGTCCGGAGTTTCCTTCTTCCATGTGAATAACGGGCCCGGGCAAGGTCCGGAAGTGCACACGCATCCCTATTCGGAAACGTTCATCGTGCTTTCCGGCGAGGCCGTGATCACCGTTGACGGCGAGGAGATCGAGGCCCGGAAAGGCGACATCGTCGTGGCCGGTGCGGGAGCCCCTCATCGGTTCCGCAATTCCGGGAGCGGGCGCCTGGATATCATGTGCATCCACGCGTCACCCCGGTTCGAGACGGAGTGGCTGGATGAAACCCTCGCATGATGCTGATTTCGGCCGGGGATCTTCTGCCGTTGAAGCTGACGGATTCGAAGGTCTTCAGCACGGACGTGCCGTCGCTTACCTGCCAGCGGGCCTGACAGCAACCGATCACGCGGGCCATCGAACCCAATCCCGCTCGGCACGGAGCCGTTTGCACGGCTACCTACCGGAGATTGCATCATGACCGAACGTACTCCCGTAGAGGTGAAGAATCTCGATCGATACGGCAACGATCCGATGCCCTGGAGCAGGCCGCGCGACCTTCTCATCGCGCCCCCTGAGGGATCGGAGCGCCGGTACTTTGTCGGAACCGCCACATCGGAGGGCGTGCCACACGCCGCGCGCGTCGGCGCGATCTGGGTCGATGGCGATTTGTATTTCACCAGCAATCCCGACACCCGCAAGTCCCGCGAGCTGGCGGCGAACCCCGCCTGCACGTTCTCCGTCAGCCTCGAAGGCGTCGACGTGGTACTCGAAGGATCTGCGACACGTGTGACCACCCCGTCGACCCTGGAGCGAGTAGCCGCGCGCTGCCGCGAAGCCGGATGGCCCGTGGAGGTGGATAGCGACGCTTTCACCGCACCATTCAGCGCCCCGAGTGCGGGACCGCCGCCGTGGCACCTTTATCGCTTCACCTTCCACACGGCCTATGGGGTCGGCACCGTCGAGCCCTTTGCCGCCACGCGCTGGCGATTCGACCAAGATCAGCCAGCTGGATGAGGAGAATCCGATGGCGAATGAACCAGTAATCACAGCATCCACGTCCGAGCCCGGGGAGGAACACCTGATTTCGTGGGCCGACGCCGAAAAGGTTCTTGCAGCATCCGAGATGTACTGGATCACCAGCCTGGACAACGGCGAGCCACACACGGTGCCGGTCATCGGCATTTGGTGGGAAGGAGCCCTGTATTCCTGCAATCCGCGTTCCGAACGCAAATACAGGAACCTCACGACGAATCCAGTGTGTCAGGCGCTCACCGGATGCAGCAGGCTGAACGAGGGGCTGGACGTCGCAGTTCATGGCCGAGCCGAGGAGATGCCGGAGATGGCCGATCGCCTGCGATTTGGGCGCCAGATGGCCGAGAAGTATTCCGAGCCCTGGCGGTTCGAGGGCACCGAGGAGGACATGTGGGTCTACCGCATCGTACCGACCCATGTGCGGGCATTCCATCGCTTCAATCCCATCAGCTCCGCCCGCTGGGATTTTGACCCCACCCGATGACTGGAGACCACTTTGGCTGTTTCCGTATCGACGACAGGAGACACGTATGAGTGAGACGACGAGCCCCGTGGTGATGCACAACGTGGTGTCGGTCGACGGCTTCATCGCCGACGCCAACGACGATGTCGGATCGCTGTTCGACTGGTACTTCAACGGCGACCAGCCGCTCACGCCGGGCGAGATGGACGCCCCCGCGCCCGGCGGGATGCGGGTCTCGCGGGCGTCGTTCGACTATGTGCGGCCGATGTGGGACAGCATCGGCGCGATGGTGATCGGGCGTCACCTCTTCGACATCACCAACGGCTGGGAAGGCAGGCCACCGGCAGGCGATCACGTCGTCGTCGTGTCGCATCGCCCAAAACCAGAGGGCTGGCACCCGGAGGCGTCGTACGCCTTCGTCGACGACATCGCCCGGGCGATCGCGAAAGCGAAGGAGCTGGCCGGCGGCCGCACTGTCGCCGTGGCATCGGGTGACATGGGCGGACAGGCGCTCGCCCTTGGCCTGGTGGACTTCGTGGCGATGGATGTCGTGCCGGTGGTGTTCGGGTCCGGCAAGCGGTTCTTCGGGTCGGTGGACGGCCAGCACCTGCTGGAAGACCCGGACGTCGTGATCCAGGGCGACCGGGTGCTGCACCTGCGCTACCGCGTGCGCCGCTGAACCGACCGACCACCGCTATGACTACCACCAACACAGCCGCACCGTACCAGGAACGAATCAAGGAAGTTCTGAAGATGGAAAGCAACCGCAAGCTCGTCGTCCAGCAGTGGGTGACCGTCGACAACATCGCCGCGGAGGAGGATGGAGGACTCAGCTTCGTATCGGCGGAGCCTTTCTCCGAAAAGACCAACTCCGCGTTCAAGTCGAACCTGATGGGGTTCATCGACTCGGTCGACACGATGATTCTCGGCGCGAACACCTACGCAATGTCCAAAGACTACTGGCCGTACGCGGAGGACCAGGGCGAGTACGGCGAGAAGCTCAACAACCTCGCCAGGTTCGTCGCCTCGTCGAAGCTGGATGACGCCCCCTGGGGCGACTTCCCCGCCTCGACCGTCACGCGCGACCCGGTCGCCACCGTTCAGGAGCTCAAGACGCAAAACGGCAAGGACATCTGGCTGTGGGGGAGCCTGCAGCTCATGCACTCCCTGCTGGATGCCGGTGTCGTCGACGAGGTTCGGATGCTGGTCTGCCCGGCGTCACGCGGCAAGGGCACCCGCGTGTTCGAGGACCGGCAGGACCTGAAGCCAGTCGAGGCGACCCTGTTCGACAACGGCGTGACCCTGCTGCGCTACGGGATCAGGAACTAGCGCGCCGCGTCAACACGACTCCAGTACAAGGAGCGACCAGTGACACCGAACGACACGACCAGCGGTATTCGCATCATGCGTCGACGCGCGCTGACGGGCATGGGCGCCGCCCTGACGCCGTTTGCGCTTGCAGGCGGGATGCCGAGCGTCCTCGCAACGCAGGA
>CBFGRG010000195.1:0-6377 GCA_965651105.1 uncultured bacterium
GAGGCGAATCCGGTGAACCTGGCCGATGGCACGGTGCGGATCGAGGTCGCCGGCTTTCGGTCGGCGGTCGAGGCGTTCGTTGCCTGGTGTCACGAAGGGCCACGGCTCGCCGAGGTGGAGCGGGTGACGGTACAGGAACCGTCCTGACACGAAGCGGCGCCTGACCTGACGCCGACGCCGGATGGGCAGATGCCGTCCGGTGAGACAGCCGAGATCTGATCCAGCGCACCAGCCGCCACAGGGGCGGCGCTACGCGTCGCATCCTGCGCTGCTTGATATCGTGGATGACGTATCAGTCGATCCGGAGGCGGTCGATGGCGTCCCGGTCCCAGGCGATGCCGATGCCCGGTTCGGACGGCGCGACGGCGTGGCCGTCGACGACCTCGATGTCCCTGGTGGTGATCGAGCGGAGCTGGGGGATGTGTTCGACGTAGAGGGCGTTCGGGATCGCGGCGGCAAGGCTGACGTGCAGCTCCATCAGGAAGTGTGGGGCGACCTTGACGTTGAACGCCTCGGCCAGGTGGGCGGTCTTGAGCCACGGGGTGATGCCGCCGATCCGCGCGACGTCGACCTGGACGATACCGGCCGCGCCGGCGGCCAGGTATTCGCGGAAGTGGCTGATTGAGTAGAGACTCTCGCCGACCGCGATGGGAAGGCTGGTGGACGCGGCGAGGAGCGCATGACCGGAGATGTCCTCGGCCGGCAGGGGCTCCTCGAACCAGAAGAGGTCGAGCTCCTCGAACAGGTGGGCGCGGCGCTTCGCCTCCGGCCAGGTCATCGACTGATTGGCGTCGACCATCAGGTGAACCTCTGGCCCGACCGCCTCGCGCACGGCGCGCAGGCGCTCCAGGTCCTCGCTCGCGTGCGGTTTGCCGGCCTTGATCTTCACACCCGGCCAGCCGCGCGCGACCGAGCGTTTCGCGCCGGCCACCAGCTCGTCGGTAGAGAGCTGGAGCCAGCCGCCCTCGGTATCGTAGAGCGGCACGCGCTGCCGTGCGCCGCCGGCGAGGAGCCACAGCGGCTGGCCGGCGGCCTTGCAGCGGATGTCCCAGAGGGCGGTGTCGATCGCGGCGAGGGCGAGACTGGTGATGGCGCCGACGACCGTTCCGTGGGTTGCCCAGAAGAGCTCCTGCCAGAGCGCTTCGACCTCGCGCGCGTCCCTGCCGACGAGCCGGTGGAGCAGGTCCTCGCGCAGGAGCTGGAGCACGGCGCGACCGCCCGTGCCGATGGTGTAGGCGTAGCCGGTGCCGTGGGTGCCGCCATCGGTCTCGATCTCGACGAAAATCGTTTCCTGCTTGACGAACGCCTGAATCGCGTCGGTCCGGGCCGTTTCCGGCTCCAGGTCGATCAGGTAGGCATCGGTGCGGGTGATCTTCATGGCAGTCGGCTCTCCTGCGCGCCAGGGTGGTCCATCGATCCACAGCATAGCAATCATCGGTCTGCTGGCGACGCCTTCGCCCCTCGGGTACGATCAGGTCTCCGGCCAGCCGGTAATGCGCGTTCCGGTGTCGACAGGGTGAAGGAGTGTGGACGATGCAGCGATACGGACAGGTGATCGGCGTCAGGCCGGAGCACATCGAGGCGTACGAGCGGGTTCACCGTGACGTTTGGCCGGAGGTGCTGGCGACGATCCACGCCTGCAACATGCGGAACTACAGCATCTTCCGCTACGGGAACCTGCTGTTCGCCTACTTCGAGTATGTCGGTGACGATTTCGACGCCGACATGCGGCGGATGGCGGCGGACCCGAAAACGCAGGAGTGGTGGGCCGTGTGCGAGCCGATGCAGGACCCGGTGCCGGAGGCGCGCGAGGGCGAGTGGTGGCACGCGATCCCGGAGGTATTCCACACGGACTAGCGAAAAGCGCGTGTACCGTGGATCATGTGCCGAGCGAAACCCGCACTGACCACTGGAGGACTGGAATCACATGACGACCACCGATTCCCTCGCCCGCCGCCCCTTCGGGGCCACCGGTATCGACGTGCCCCCGATCGCGGTCGGGTGCGCTCCGCTCGGCAACATGCCCGATACGTTCGGGTATGGCGTTGCCGAGGCGGACGCGCTGGCGACGGTCCGCGCGGCGCTGGACAGCCCGATCGACTATCTCGACACCGCCGCGTCGTATGGCGACGGCGAGAGCGAGCGACGCGTGGGTATCGTCCTGCGCGAGCGCGGCGGGGTGCCGGCCGGCGCGGTGCTGCAGTCGAAGATCGGCCGCGAGCCTGGCGGACCATACGATGGAGATTCGACGAAGCGGCGGCTCGAGCGCAGCCTGGAGCTGCTCGGGGTTGATCGGCTGGAGATCGTCTTCCTGCACGATCCCGAGGCGATCGGATTCGAGGCGGCGATGGCGCCGGGTGGTCCGGTCGAGACGCTGGAGCGCTACCGCGACGAAGGCGTGATCGGGCATCTCGGCGTGGCGGGTGGACCGATCGACCTGATGACGCGGTTCGTCGAGACCGACCGGTTCGCGGCGGTGATCACGCACAATCGGTACACGCTGCTGAACCGGATTGCCGATCCACTGCTGACGTTGGGTCACGAAAAGGGCATCGCGGTGCTGAACGCGGCGCCGTATGGTTCGGGCATTCTCGCCAAGGGACCGGCGGCTTACCCTCGCTATGCCTATCAGGATGCCGAGGGCGAGGTGGTGTCACGGGCGCGGGAGATCGCGGCGATCTGCGATCGGCACGGCGTGCCGCTGGCGGCGGCGTCGCTGCAATTCTCGCTGCGCGACCCGCGGATCACCGTGACGATCGTGGGGATGAGCAAGCCGCAGCGAATCGAGGAGACGCTGGCGCTAGCGCGGCACCCGATCCCGGACGCGCTCTGGGACGAGCTGGCCGAGGTCCCGTTCGACATGACCGAGCCACAGTAGCCGAGCGGGTTATCCCGACGCGCGGGAGCTCGTGGTGGGCTTCGACGAGCACCGCGCAGCGGGAGGCTGGTCCGGGCGAGGCTCGGCCTGCAGGTCGTGAATCGCGTGGTTCAGGGATCGGAGCGCCGGATAGAGGCGCTGGTAGACGTTTCGGAAAATCGCGTCGTACGGGTTCACCCAGGCCTCGACCGGCTCGACGGTCGTGTGGCCGCCCGGGAGCTGGCGCAGGGCATCGGCCGCGTCGGTGTACACGCCGGCGCCGATCCCGCCCAGAATCGCGGCTCCGTGCGTGGTCGCCTCCTCGACCTCGGCAACATGCAGCGGCTGGCCGTAGACGCTCGCCTTGATCTGCATCAGCAATGCGTTTTGCGTGCTCCCACCGATAACGATGATCTGCCGTGGCGCGCCGACACCGTCGAAGGTGACCAGGGCGTCGAGAGAGTTGCGCGCTTCGAACGCCATGCCTTCGAGGACGGATCGCGCCAGATCGCCGCGCCGGACATCCGCGGTCAGGCCAACGAAGGCCGCGCGCGACCGGGGGTCGTCGTAGGGCGGGTTGGCCAGCCGCAGGTGGGGGAGAAAGCAGGCGCCCTGGCTTCCGGGCGGGGCCTTTGCCGCTTCCGTGATGAGCGTCGTGTAGTCGCCTTCCGGGTCGATGAGATCGACCATCCAGTTCACGCTGCCCCCTGAGGTGTACTGCCCTCCAAAGACGTAGTATCGGCCCGGAACGACGTGGGCGCCCTGAGTGAACCCCTGCCGGCCAAGCGCCGGGTCGGACACCGGTTGCGCCAGCGGCAGAAATTCGGCTTCGGCGGTGCCCAGCGAGTTGAGCATGCGGCCGGGCTCGATCACGCCGGTCGCGAGCGCTCCGCACACGTGGTCGTGACCGCCGGCCGAGACGGCCGTCGTCTCGGCGAGACCAGTTTCGCGCCTGGCCTCCGGGGTGACCGTGTCCAGCCGGGTGCCGCTCGGCACCAGTGGCGCGAACAGGGCTGGATCGATGCCGGCGTCCCGAATGATGCCCTCGTCCCAGCGAAGGCGATGAAGATCGAGTGCCAGGGTGCGCGACGCCAACGAATGATCCGTGGCCGGCACACCGCAGAGCCGGAACGCGATGTAGTCGGCGATATTCAGCCACCGCACGGTGCGGGCGAACGCTTCCGGCTCGTTCTGTTTGAGCCAGAGGAGCTTGCACAGCCCGAAGATGGGTTGCAGCGAGAGGCCCGTCGTCGCGAACAGGGCATCCTTGCCGATCACGTTGTCGAGCCACGCGACCTGCGGCTGCGTGCGGGTGTCGAACCAGGCGATCGCATCGTAGGTCGGCTCGCCATGCGCATCGACCGGGACGGCGGCCTCACCCATGCTGGTCACGGCAATGCTGGCAACGCGCTCGGGTCGCTCGATGGGGGCGAGCGCGCGCTGGATCGCCTGCCTCGTCAGCTCCCACAGCTCGCCGGGACGGTAGTAGGCCCAGTGCGCGCGCGGGTAGTGCGTGGGGGTCCGGGCGGTCGCA
Source organism: uncultured bacterium (assembly GCA_965651105.1). GTDB lineage: Bacteria > Chloroflexota > Chloroflexia > Thermomicrobiales > UBA6265 > JACCVC01. Next base: position 4,392 of record CBFGRG010000195.1, read on the forward strand.
TGGCTGACCACCGTGCCGCGAGGGTCATAGATGACCACCTTGATGTTTGTGGTGCCGACGTCGATGCCCGCCAGCAGCGGAGAGGAGTCCGAACGCACGCCGCTATCCCTTGACGGCGCCCAGGGCCAGGCCGCGAACGATGTACCGCTGTGCCAGCAGCGCCATGATCAACGGCAACAACATGGTCAGCATCACCCGCGTGCCGACGAACTGGAAGTCCACGCCCCGGGTGTGTTCGGCCCCGGCGATGATCACCGGCATCGGGATGGCTTCCTTGGTCGTCAGCGACAGGGCGAACAGGTATTCGTTCCAGCTGAAGGCGAGGCAGATGATCCAGCTCACCACGATCCCGGGCGCAACCAGCGGCAGCGCGATGCGGGAGAAAATCTGCCACCGGGAGGCACCGTCGACCTCCGCGGCCTCCTCCAGCTCGATGGGCACCTCGCGGAACATCTGCGTCAGGATGATCACCGGGAACGGCAGGTTGAAGGTCGCATTGATCAGCACGAGTCCGAGCACGGTGTCGATCAGGTTGAACTCCCGCATGAGCAGGTAGAACGGCGTCACGAAAATCACCGGCGGCAGCACGCGCTGGGAGAGGAACCAGGTCGTCAGCGTGCCGTTGCGGGGCCGATTGAACTGGAACCGAGCGAGCGCGTAGGCCGCCAGCGTTCCCAGGATGAGCGCGATGGTCGCCGCGCCCACAGCGATGATGGTGCTGTTGAGCAGCGCCTGCCGGATCTCGCGGATCGCGAGCGTGCTTCTCCAGTTCTCCAGCGTCGGGTCGAACTGCAGGAACGGCAGCCACTTGTTGCCGAAGGTATCGCCCGGCAACTTGACCGAGTTGAGGAACGCCCAGTAGAACGGGAAAAGGACCCAGATCATCACGACGGCGAGAACGACGCCGATGAAGACGTTGCCGACGATGTTGCGAACGCGCCGTCGGGGCGCCTGGTACTCGACCGGGACGGGTGATGCTGCCTGGGTGGTGGCCATCGTGCTACCTCCCTGTGTCTTCATAGAGATGGCGGATACGTCCCCAGAGCAACGTCACGAACACCATGACGATGAAGAGGAGCAGGAACCCCTGCGCCGCGGCTTCGCCATAGTTGGTGAACCGGCGCGCGGTCAGGTAGACGTAGCGGCTGTAAACCTCGGTCGCGCGGCCGGGGCCGCCCAGCGTCATGGCGGCGACGATATCGAAAATCTTGAAGGCATCGATCACCCGCAGCAGCAGCACCAGCCACAGCGTCGGGGCGACGAGCGGCAGGGTGATGTTCATGAACACCTGCATCGGCGACGATCCGTCGACCTCGGCGGCTTCGATGACGTCCTGTGGCAGGCTCTGCAGGCCTGCAAGCACGATCAGGAAGACGAACGGTGTCCACTGCCAGATATCAGTGAGGATGACCGCTGCCCTGGCGCCGTTGGGGCTCGAGAGCCAGGCGATCTGCGGGGCGCCGAAGGTTTGCAGCAACGAGTTCACCGGCCCGCCCTCCTCGTAGAAGAGGGTGATGCCGAGGTATCCCACGGCGATCGGTGTCGCGAAGAGAGGCAGCGTTGTGATCGTGCGGAAGATGCTCTTGCCGTGGATCTCGCGGTTGAACAGCACGGCGAGCCCCACACCGAGCAGCATCTGGAAGGCGACGGCGATCACAACGATGATCAGGGTCGTGACGAGGTCCTGGCGCAGGACGTCATCGCGAAAGAGCCTCCTGAAATTGTCGAGGCCGACAAACTGGTTGATGACGCCATACCGATAGCTGTGCAGGCTGGTATAGATGGCGTAGCCAAGCGGATACAAGGTGAACGCAAGTACCCAGATCACCGCCGGCAGAATGAAGGCCCACTTCACCGCATCCTGCCGGCGTCCGCGCGGTTTCCAGCGGCGGGCGACAGTCTGCGTGGTTGCTGCGGTTTCGGCACTCACCGATCGTCTCCTCACCGTCAGCGGCGTGTGGTCGAGCGCGCCGAGCGATGCCAGCT
>CBFGRG010000196.1:0-6341 GCA_965651105.1 uncultured bacterium
GGCGGCGCGACGGGCGCTGGGGTTCATGCGTGGTGGTGCCGCCGCGCGGCATGACACCTCAGGATGACATGGGCTTCGCTGGTCTTCACGATACCAAGCCGGTTCCATCGGCACGCTCGCGCACCTGGGCGCGAGACTACGGGCCGTTTGCCGTCACGTCGCTGTGGTCCACATCGGCAGGTCGTGGGCGAAGAGGACAGCGCTCGGCCCGAACTCCTGCAGGCTCGGCAACCAGTCGGGGTAGGGGAGGTCGAGCCCCTCGCCGTCATCACTCGCCGAGACCGCCCAGTTGAGGTACGCCGCCGAGTAGTCCGACGCCGTCTCCAGCGCCTGCCCCGCCAGCACCAGCGTCCCTTCCTCCGCCCGGATCACCAGCGACTGATGACCGGCCGTGTGTCCCGGCGTCGGCAGGATCCGGATTCCCTCCATCAGCTCTTCCTCGCCGTCGATCGCCTCCCACGCGATCCCGGCGTCATCCACCAGCCCCGGCACCGTGTAGCCCGGCTCCCTCGCCGCCTCCAGCTCCGTCCGCTGCACCACCACCGGACGTCCGAAAAGCTGCGCCTGATCGCCGATGTGGTCAAAATGCAGGTGGCACGGCACCACCACGCGCACATCCGACAGCGCCCGGCCGGCGGTTTCCAGCGCGTCGATCAGCTCGATCCGGTGCGGCCGATAGTACGCCTCGGTCTCGTCATCGAGCGGGGCAATGCCGGCATCGAAAAGGATGCCGCCATCGGGGTGCGCGACGAAGTAGGCGAGGATCGGCACCACTTGCGGACGCCCCGTCCCGGTTGCCTCGGTCGGCTTGAGCACGTAGCCAAGGTTGAGCCGCTGGACATCGTCGAAGGAAACCATCAGGGGAACATCTCCCGCGTGCAATGACAATGGACATCAAGTCGGAACGGACGCCACACGGTGAAGAAAAACGGCATGGAATACCTTCACACCGAGCCACGGACCCAACGCGGTCGGGTAGCCCCGGGTCTTGTACCCGGGGAAGCGTACCGGCGTCATGTTTCGGCGCGACAGACGATCCTCGCGCACCCGGGCACCTCGGCCCGAATCTACGGCGTGTCGTCGTTCGACCGGCGCCACGGCAGGAACCCGGGACGCCGCGTCTCGTGCCGCGGCGCCGTCCGGATGTCGTGCGTCAGCCGCAGCTCGAACGCCAGCAGCGACCCGAACACCGCCAGCGCCGCAACCAGCACCAGCGCGACGATCGCCGCGAACGCGACCAGCTTCGACCGGTCCCACTGCTCGGCGACGATCCCCAGCAAGCCCCAGCCGATCACCACCGCATAGGTCGGGTCCCGCCACCACAGGATCAACAGCGCCGCCGCCGCCAGCGCGATCGCGATCATCGTGACCGCGGCCCAGCGCCCGCCCATCCCGAAGAAATCGCCGCCCTCACGTTCCAGCCAGACCGAGATGTTCGCCAGGAACGCCACCGTCACCCAGCCGAGGTAAACGCTGAACGGCGTCCAGACCATCAGTCGCTCGGCCGGCGGTGGCTGCGCGAGCCGGCCACGCCCCCGCCGCAGCGCCCAATAGATCACCGCCAGCACCGCGAGCAGCACCCCCAGCGCGACCACGGTGAGCGTCCACTGCTCCCAATGCCACAGCAACAACCACGCAATGTTCGCGAGGTTGGCGACAAGGAACGCCGCGCCAACCACCGGCTGCCACGGTTCTCGACGGCCCATCGGCAGGAAGCTGTAGACCACGAACACGGCCAGCAACACGTAGATCAGCGACCAGATCGAGAAGGTCCATCCAGCCGGCTGGAAGTAGACCGGATTCCCGCGCAGCACGTCGCCGGTGGATTGCCCGTTGAGCCTGGCCGTATTGGCGAGGATGTTGACGGCCATCACCGCGACCAGCCCGATCAGGTTGACGACCGGCCAGTACCACTCGCTGCTGGTGTTGATCCGCCGGCGCGGCGTGGCATCCGGCTCCCCTGGCGTTTCGACACGATCGAGGGGCACCGTCAACTCCCCCGGATCGGGTCCCGGCTCGCGGCCGTTCTGCCGTCGATCGTCGGTCATCCGTTCCCCCTTCCCCACGGGTCAGCCGCGCGGCGGCGCGATGCCCGGCGGCGCGAACGCCGGCGTCAGCCGGGCATGCGTCGCCTGCTCGAAGCTGTAGGCCAGCCGGAGCAATGTTGCCTCGGTAAACGCCCCGCCAATGAACGAGACGTTCGCGGGCAACCCGAACCGGTTGCCGGCCGGCACCGTCACGATCGGGTAGCCAGCCCGCGCCGACGGTCCACTGCTCCCCCCGATCCGCTGGTCGCCGTTGATCAGGTCGATCCGCGTCGCCGGCGAGCCGCTCGGCGCGACAATGGCGTCCAGGCCGTGCACCGCCAGCGCGGTATCGATCGCCGCGCGCGCCCGTTGCTGGACCCGCGCCGCCGTGGCGAGGTATTCAGGATCGGCGAGCGGGGTCTTCGCCGCCGCCATTTCGAGCAGATCCTGACCGAACCAGCGAAGCTCTTCATCCGCATGGTCACGATTGAACGCCAACACGTCGGCCAGCGATCGGATCGGGAACTCGGCGGGCAGGTACTCATCGATGTACGCGGCCACACCCGGCCCGATCTCCCACAGCATCACGTCGAGGGCATCGGCCCGATCTTCCGGGCCGTATCCGGCCGTCGGGTCGATCCCCTCGATCAGCTCGGCCCCGGCCTCGCGCAACGCCGCCAGCGTGTCCGCGAAGATCGCCTCGCCAGCGGGATTGTGGTCCTCCAGCGCCCGCCAGACGCCCAGTCGCGCGCCCCGCAGGCCGTCGGCTTCGAGGATATCCGGGCTCGCATAGTCGATGCCATCCAGCTTTGCCGGACGGGCAGGGTAGCCCGGCAGCCCCGGCGCCATCTCCTGATCCTGTACCGCTCGGTCGGACGGATCCGGTCCGGCAATCGCGGTCAGCACCAGCGCGGCGTCAGTGACCGTTCGCGCCATCGGCCCGACCGTATCCTGATGGTGCGAGATCGGGATCACACCCCGGCGACTGACCAACCCGACCGTCGGCTTGATCCCAACCACCCCATTGGCGTTGGCCGGCGAGACGATCGAGCCGTCGGTTTCGGTCCCGATCGAGACCGGAGCGTAACCGGCCGCGACGGCAACCCCGGAACCCGAGCTGGACCCGGACGGCGTGCGGTCGAGCTGATGCGGGTTGCGTGCCTGCCCGCCAAGCGCGCTCCAGCCACTTGTCGAGTGCGACGAGCGGAAGTTCGACCACTCGCTGAGGTTGGTCTTGCCGACGATCACCGCGCCAGCCGCATGCAACCGCTCCACGACGAACGCATCGCGCAGCGGGCACGCCTCGGCCAGCGCCAGCGACCCGGCCGTGGCGACAACACCTGTGACGGCAATATTGTCCTTGACCAGCACCGGGATGCCGTGCAGCGGGCCGCGCCGCCGTCCGGCGACCAGCTCGGCGTCGAGGCGGCCGGCAGCTTCGAGCGCGTCCGGCATCGTGGCGATGACGGCGTGGAGCTCCGGTCCCTGGCGGTCGAGCTCGGCGATGCGGTCGAGCGCCGCCCGCGCGAGATCGCGCGCGGATGCGCCGCAATCGAGCGCGTCACGGAAATCGGCGATCGTAGCGGTGAGGGGATCGGGAAGGGCGGCATCGGCCATCGAGCGACACTCCAGCGGGTCAGCGACAGGGAGGTCCCCCTGCGGATCAATCATCCGGAAAGCGTACTCGAAATCGGATGGCAGGCGTGGAGAATACCTTCAGGACCGTCTCCACGAATATCTCCTGCGGGGTCCCCATGCAGATTCACTGCCCGCTGTGCCACAATCAGCGACAGTGCGTTTCGTCGACCTGACCCGAAGGATGTTTCGCCTCGATGTTCACGACAATCCTCGCCGTGGTGCTCGCCCTCGCGTTCATCGCTCTCGGCGCTGCCCGGGTGATGCCCATTCCCTACATGGTCAACCTCGCCCGCAACCTCGGCATCCAGCTCGCCCAGTTTCGCGTCGCGGGGGCGCTGGAGATCCTCTTTGGGCTGCTCGTGCTCGGCGGCATCTGGATCGACTGGATGGGCTCGGTGGGATCGCTGCTGATGACCGCCACGGCCGCCGTCGCGATCGTCGCTCACGCCCGCGCCAACGACATCCTGCAAAACTACATCCTGCCGGCCGTCTTGCTCGTGCTGGCCTTCACCCTTTTCCTCACCCACGTCCTCGGGTAGGGCGGGCGCGCGGCTCCGAGCTGATCGGGCCGCGCGCATCGTGCTTTCCGCGAATGCCGATCACAGCTTCGGCGGGACCCGCACCTGCAACAGCTGCTCGATCGCGTAGGCATAGCCAATCAACTGCTGCTCGGAAAACGCGCGTCCCACCAGGTAGATGCCCACCGGCAGGTCCCGCACATACCCCATCGGCACCGTGATCCCCGGATACCCCGAGATCGCCGACAGCTTGCTCGCCGCGCCGGGAAACGGCTGGCCGTTGTCGATCGGCGCCGGCACGCCCGTCGTCGGCGAGATCAGCGCGTCCAGCTGGTACTCATCCATCACCGCGTCGAATCCCTCGCCGCGCGAGACGGTGACCACCCGCTGGAGAATCTCCAGATACTCCTCATCATCGAGCGACAACGCCCACCCGGTCTCGACCAGCCCCTGCTGGCCCACCGACCGCATGGCCGGATCCGGGTGGGCGTCGTTCCACTCCGCCACATCCAGCAGCGTCATCATCGGCCCGTCCGGCGTGTAACGCGCGAAAAACTCGGTCGTGCCGGCGGTGAACTCCGCGTTGACCATATCCGCCGAGCCGTCGAGGAGCTCCGGGTTCGACAGCGGCGGCATCGGGATATCTTCGACAACCTCGACGCCCGCCTCGGACTTCAGCCGGTCGATCACTGCCAACGCCATGTCGTCGGCATCCTTGTCCATGCCCCACATCGCCCAGCAGACACCCAGCCGCGCTCCGCGCAACGCCTCCGCATCCAGCGCTTGCAGGTAATCGACCTCGTCGAACTCGTGCACCGGCGAGCCGCCAACCGTCGCCGCCGGCGACGCCCACTCGAACTCGCCGTAGGCCGGGTCGTCCGCATCGAACCCGGCGATCACGTTCATCAGCGCCGCGACATCGGCGACGCTGCGTGCCATGGGCCCCGGCGAATCCCAGGTTGAGCTGACCGGCATCACCCCGACGCGGCTGACCAGCCCCACCGTCGGCTTGAGTCCCACAATGCCGCAGGCCGCCGCCGGAGCGACGATCGAGCCGTTGGTCTCGACCCCGATCGCCAGCGGCGTGTAGCTCATCGCCACCGCCGCCGCCGACCCCGAGCTCGACCCCCAGCACGACATCGCCGAGTTGTAGGGGTTGCGCGTCTGCCCGCCCCGGCCGCTCCATCCCGGCAGCTGACCGTTCGCCCGCACCCCCGACCACTCCGACATGTTCGTCTTGCCGAGGATCACCGCGCCCGCCTCGCGCAGCCGCCGGGCGATCGTGGCATCCTCGACCACCATGTTCCGCCCCAGCGCGAGCGCGCCCGATGTCGTCCGCATCTGGTCGCCCGTCGCCACGACATCCTTCAGGAGCACGGGAATGCCGTGCAGCGGTCCGCGCGACTGGCCCGCTGCCAGCTCGGCATCCAGCTCCGCCGCGATGTCGATGGCATCGGGATTCAGCTCGATCACGGAGCGGTGGAGCCGGTCGTAGCGGTTGTATCGCTCGATCGCGGCCCCGGCCAGCGCGGTTGACGTCACCTGTCTCGACGCGATGGCATCGCGCAGGTCGGCGACGCTCGTCTCCACCAATGCCCGCTCGCCGTCCTCGATCGAGCCAGCCGGCTGCGGCGCGAACGTTGGCTGTTCCGGGAAATTGGCTTCTGGCGAGGCGGGCCAGCTCGTGGTGGCGAAGGCCGCCTCGCTGGCTTCCGCCGGATCGTCCTCGCCACCGCGGGAGGCGAGCCACACCGCGCCCCCAATTGCGCCAACGCCCGCGACCGCCCCGCCGATGATCATCGTCCGCCGGTCGAGCAGGCTCTCCGGCGCCTCCGCGGAGGCCGGCCTTCTCTCAGGCACGCCGCGCGTTCTCGGCTCCGGCTCCTGGATGAATCGGCTGCGCCGACCGGCGCCGGGTGACGCCGGCGAAGATGCCCCCTGATTCGCACGGGGTTGCTGAATGAAGCGGCTGCGAGATTGTCCGGAAGGGGAGCGGCCGCGATCACGCCGGCTGGGTTGGGAAAAGGAGGATGGACGGTCGTGTGGCATGGATGTCCCGGGTCGCGCCGGAATAGGCGACAGGTAAGGTGATTGCCACGAGGCAGTGTACCACCGCAGGCGGCCGAGCCTGGGAGCGCGAATACGGGCTGGTCAGGCG
>CBFGRG010000197.1:0-6213 GCA_965651105.1 uncultured bacterium
GTTGTTTGCGTTGGTAGCCTTCTCCATCACCGGTCCGGACTCGGTGCCGCCACGTCCGTGTCAGGTTGCGGTGAGGATGCGGTCGAGGAACCGGCGGGTGCGCTCCTGCTGTGGGTTGTCGAAGAAGGTCTTCGGCTCGCCCCGCTCGACGATCTCGCCCCGGTCGAGGAAGACCACCTGGTCGGCGGTGTTGCGTGCGAATCCCATCTGGTGCGTGGCGAGAATCATCGTCATGCCCAGCGATTTCAGCTCGACGATGATGTCCAGCACCTCGCCGACCATCTCCGGGTCGAGCGCGGAGGTGATCTCGTCGAGCAGCAACAGCTCCGGCTGCATCGCGAGCGCGCGAATCACGGCGACCCGCTGCTGCTGACCGCCGGAGAGCCGGTCGGGATAGTCGTTCGCCTTGCCGAGCAGACCGAACCGGTCCAGCAGCGTCTCGGCGCGGGCGGTCGCCTCGTCCCGGGAGATGCCGAGCACCCGGCGCGGACCGAGCGTGATGTTCTTCATCACCGACATGTGTGGAAACAGGTTGTACGACTGGAAGACCATGCCGACCCGGCGCCGCATGGCGTCGGCGTGGCGGCGCATCTCGCCGAGGTTGTCGCCGCGCAGGACGATGTCGCCGGCCTGGATCTCCTCCAGCAGGTTGGTGCAGCGCAGCAGCGTCGACTTGCCGCACCCCGACGGGCCGATCAGGCAGGTGACCGAGTGCTCCTCGACATCGAGGTTGATGTTCCTCAGTACCACGTTGCGATCGTAGGCCTTGTACACACCACGATAGCGCAGGAATGGCTCGGTCACACCTCACCTCCCACCTGACGGAGCCTGGCCGACCGCGACAGCATGTAGTCGGTGATCCGCGCCAGCGGCACGGTGATCGCGATGAACAGCAGCGCCGCGACGAGGTAGCTGGTGTAGTTGAAGTTGAGGGCGGAATACACCTGGGCCTGGCGGGTGGCTTCCAGCGGTCCGATCGCGGACACGAGCGAGGTCTCCTTCTGCAGGGCGACGAATCCGCTGAGCAGCGGCGGGATCACTGCCCGGATGCCCTGCGGCAACACGACGTGGATGAATGTCTGGGCGTTGGTCAGGCCAAGCGAGCGCGCGGCGGCGCGCTGGCTGGGATGGACCGATTCGATGCCGGCGCGAAAGGTTTCGGCCGTGTAGGCGGAGGACGTCAGGATACAGGCGATCGTGCCCCACACCACCGGCGAGGTGGGCAGGCCCTCGATGCGAAGTCCCGGCATTCCGAAGCCGAGCATGAAGATCACCAGCAGCGCGGGCGCGCCGCGAAACAAGTCGATGTAGGCGATCGAGACGGCCCGGAGTGGGAACATCACGGGATTGCGGCTCACGCGCAGGATCGCCAGGAGCAAGCCGAAGGCCAGCACGATCGGCTCGGCGATCATGAAGATCTTGACGTTCAGCTTGAAGCCATCCCACACCTTGGGCCAGGCGTCCCTGAAATCGGGCCAGCTGAAGAACGCCTGTCGCACCGCCGCCCACCCCTCGGTCTGGGCGATCAGCCAGGCGAAGCCGCCGAACAGGACGATCGTGCTGAGCAGCGCGATCGCCAGTGCCCGCAGAAACGGCGCCTGCCGCCAGATCGGAGGCGTGTCGAGCAGTCGCTCGAGCTCCTCATCGGACAGCGGCGCCGGGTATCCTGACGCGCCGGGACTGCTCATGGACGGTGACCGCCCCTTTCACCTCGAAATGATGCGTTTGCCTTGGCATGCCAGGGAATGCCAGGCGACGTGCCCGCCGATCCACCGCTCGATGGAGCGAAGGTTCCCAGCGGGTACGTCGCCGCTATGGCGGCTCGTCGGCCACCCTCTCGGCCGCTCGGCTACTCCTCGGAATAGGTTCGCAGGCCCGGCGGGATCGGCAGCCACTCTTCAACGAGCGCCTCATGCGTGCCGTCGGCCTTGAGGGCGGCGATGGCGGAGTTCAGGTAGGGGATCAGGGGGCTGTCGAGCTCGGTCACCAGTCCCAGGCCCCCGGCCTCTCCACCCGGCAGGATACCGCCGAGCGCCATTCCCTCGAACTGAATCTCGACGTTGAAGATGCCGATCTGCAGGTCCTGGATTACTGCGTCGACGGTGCCGTTGTCGAGCGCGGTGAGCGAGTCGGCGTTGGTGTCGTAAACGAGGACATCCTGCTCTGGCTGAATGACGTCGGTGAGATAGGAATGGTAAATCGTGCCCACCTGCGTGCCCCATTTGAACGCTCGCAGGTCGGAGATCGATGTCGCGTCCATCACCGGCGAGTCCGCCTTGGTGACTGTGACAAGGGGAGCGTCATAGTAGGAATCGCTGAATCCGACCGCCCGGGCGCGCTCCTCGGTGATCGAGACCTCCGTGATGTAGAAGTCGAACTCCTTGGGGCCCGGCGCGTAGGAGGCGTTGAACGACGTGTACCCCCATTCGACCTGATCCTCGGTGAAGCCCAGCCGCTCGGCGATGGCGTAGGCGAGCGCGCTCTCGAACCCCTGGCCGTTCGTGGGGTCATTGTCGACGAACCATGGCTCGTAGAGTGGCTGGTCGGCGTGGACGACGAGCTTGCCGGGCTCCTTGAGGGGAAGCTCGGAAATGTCCCCGATTGCCACCGGGGAAGCGCCCGGGGTGGCGTCCTGGGCAATACCGGTGAGACCGGTGCGCGCCAGGGCGGTCGCGGCGATGGCGCCGCCAGAAAGTCGAAGGAATGTACGCCGGTTCGACATTGGGTGATTCCTCCTGAGTCGGCGCGCCGGTCCATTCGCGAACGCGCGCGGGCAGATGCGGTACACGCTGCCATACTACACAACGAAAACGCCCGGCGGGGCGTGTCCAGGGCGATCCCGTGTTGGCCGGCTCCGGCACGGTGCGAATGGCACCGTATAATCGGACGGTGATGCGCGGGCGTCGGCCCGCACGCAGCCTGGAGGCCCCTTCGTGAACCGTGGACTGCGCGACCTGCTGACCTACATCGTCGATCGCTACGCCAACGCCGACAATTCCCGCCGGATCGATCTCGACGCCAACGCCGAAATCCCCGGCGCCAGCCTCGCCGCCGACAAGGCCGCCGCCGCGGATCGCGAACAGGAGCGCGCCGACGAGTTGGCACCGGCCTTTGCCGATGGGCTCGAGCGGCTCTGGCAGAGTGCTCGCGACGGTGGCGTCGCCGTGACGTTCGACGATCGCGATCCCGATCAGGACGCCATGGCCACCGCCCTGATCGACTACCTCGTCCGCTTCGACCTCGCCAAGTCCGAATCCCGTGACCTCGGCGACAATCACTACGCTTACGATATCGCCGTCGACTGGGACCGGCTGCGGGAGGTCGCCGCTGCCAACGGTCAGCGACTCGACGATCTCCTTGCCGATTCCAGCGACTGACGGAGCGCCCGCACCCGTGACCGGTCACACCGCATCCACCGGACAGCCCGATGCCCACCCCGAACGGGGAACCGGCCCCACGCCGTTCCGCCTGCCCGACCCCGCCCTCGAGGCTGCGCTGGCCGAGCGGATGGGCATCCGGTTCGACAACCCGCTGTTGCTGCGCCAGGCGCTGACCCACCGGTCGGTGCTGCACGACTGGCAGCAGGTCGAGGACATCCCCGCCATTCTGCAGAGCAACGAGCGGCTGGAGTTCCTCGGCGACGCCGTGCTTGGCGCGATCGCCGCCGAGTACCTCTACCACCACGATCCCGGCGCCGACGAGGGGCAGCTCACCCGCCACCGCGTTGCCGCCGTCCGCGCCGAAACGCTCGTCCAGTGGGCCCGCGAGCTCGCCGTGGACGAAGCGCTCTACCTCGGCACCGGCGAGCAGGTCAGCCACAGCACGCGCGACCGCATGCTCGCTGGCGCGTTCGAGGCGCTCGTTGGCGCCGTGCATGTCGACCGTGGCCGGGACGCAGCCGAGCGCTTCGTGCTGGGGTTCCTCGAACGTGACCTCGATGCGATCCTGCAACAGGAGGCGGTCGCCAACCCCAAGGGGCGCCTGCAGGAGGTGCTGCAGGAGCGCGAGCGAATCGGCCCGGAGTACGAAACGATCGCCACCTCCGGGCCGGACCACGCCCGCGAGTTCACCGTGGTCGTGAAGATGCGGGACGAGCTGCTGGGCGAGGGGCACGGCCGCAGCAAGCGCGAGGCGCAGCAGATGGCCGCCCGCGAGGCGCTCGTCACCCTCGGGGTTATCGACCGGGGTGTGGAAACGGGAGGGCGCGTGATATCGGACGACGCCGATGGCAAGGAGAGCACGTGAGCGGGCAGTACGACGAGATCACCATCTTCGGCGGCAATTCCAACCCCTATCTCACCGAGCAGATTTGCGACTACCTCGGCCTGCGGCAGGGGCGCGCGGACGTCTTCAAGTTCTCCAACGACAACACGTTCGTGCGCATTGGCGAGAGCGTGCGCCAGCACGATGTCTTCGTGGTGCAGTCGTTCTCCAACCCCGTGAACGACTCGATCATGGAGATGCTGATCATGATCGATACGCTCACGCGCGCCTCGGCCGGCCGGATCACCGCCGTGATTCCCTACTACGGCTACGGCCGCACCGACAAGAAGGACCAGCCCCGCGTGCCGATCACGGCCCGGCTGATCGCCAAGTTGGTGATGCAGGCCGGTGCCGACCGCGTGCTCACGATCGACCTCCATGCCGGGCAAATCCAGGGGTTCTTCGATGTTCCCGTCGACGAGCTGAGCGCGATGTTCCTCGGCGCCCAGTACTTCGTCGACAAGCGCATGGCTCGCCCGGTCGTCGTCTCGCCGGACCTCGGCAATACCAAGCGTGCCCGCAACTTCGCCGAGATTCTCGATGCGCCGCTGGCGATCATCGAGAAGCGGCGACTCGGCAACCAGGACAAGAGCGAGGTGCTCAACCTGATCGGCTCGGTCGAGGGCGGTCAGGTGGTGATCGTCGACGACGAGATCGACACCGCCGGCTCGATCTGCCAGGCGGCCGAGGTTTGTGTCGCCAACGGCGCCGACGAGGTCTACGCCACCTGCATCCACCCGGTCTTCAGCGGCCCGGCGGTGCAGCGTCTGCGCGATAGCGTGATCAAGGAGGTGGTGGTGACCAATACCGTGGCCCTGCCTCCCGAGAAGCAGTTCGATCGCCTCACCATCATCTCGGTGGCCGGCATCCTCGGCGAGGCGATTCAGCGCATTCATGCCGGCGCCAGTGTCTCCGCGGTGTACCGCGCTGCCGGTCCCTACCAGGCGCGGATGTCGCTCAACCTGCTGGTCGCCAACGCGAGTGACGACGGTTTGGGCTGATGCACCTCGGGTCGCCGGCGCGCTGGCGTCCGCACCTCAAGCTGATCCTCGCGATCGGGTCGGTGCTCGTCGCGATTGGCCTGCTGACCGCCTTTCTCGTCACGCAGCAGCAATCGCCGGGCGTCGCGACCTCGGAGCCACCGGCCGCCGCCACTCCGGTGCCGACAGTCACGGCGCCGGCAAGTCCGGTCGCGATCGACTGGCCGCCCGGCTCCCTGCCGGCACTGCTCGCGATGGCGCCGGACTGGCTCGATGACGAGCCCGGCCTCCCGATTCAGGCGACCTACGCCGACCTTTCCAGCTGGTTCCGGTCACACGGCCTCGACGCCGGCGCGATCGATGACGCGACGTTCCGGGAGACGATAGCGTCGCTGCCATTGCCCGAGCCCATCCGTGATGGAGGCATGACCGACGCCTGGCGGGACGCCTACGGGTTCGACCTGCGCCAGGTGGACGCGATTCTCGCCGTCGGGCAGGCGCCCAACCTCGTGCTGATCATGCCTGGCCGGTACGACCCCGAGGCGCTTTATACGACGTGGGTCGCCAATGGGTACCAGGCAGTCGAGATCGAGGAGACCACCGTCTGGTCGCTCATGCCGGGTGACCGCATCGATCTCTCCGCGCCCGCGAGTCGTCCGGCGCTGGGAATGCTCAACACGATGGTGGTGCTCGAAGACGGCACGCTCATCGCCACGCCTCGGCCGTCGCTGATGGCGTCCACGCTGCGGGTGATCCAGGGGGACGACGAGTCGCTCGCCGCCAACGACGGATTGCAGCCGGCGCTGCGGCGCAACGTCGATGCACGCGCGGCGATCCTCGCCACTGGGGAGTTGTTGACGTCTCCCGGCGTAGAGGGCGGCATACCGACGCCAGGGGCATCCGGAGTGATGCCGGAGGTCGAGCTGGTCCTCTTCACTGTTCCGCTCGAGAGCGCCACGGTGCGGATGAC
>CBFGRG010000198.1:0-6199 GCA_965651105.1 uncultured bacterium
CTCCTGGCGCGACGACTCGTAGCGGCGACTTGGCGGCGCACCCAGCATCATGGGAGACGCCGACGCAGCCGCCAATGTCGCCTGGATCCTGGAATGCGAAGGCGACATTGCCCGCTGCGAACCTCGCCTCCACCGATGAGTGGGTGCGCGGGCAACGCCTGCACCTTATAGGAGGGCCTTGTGCCCTCCCGGGCGCAGTCCCGAAGTCGAACGTGTCGCCGCTACAGGGCATCGATTCACGAAGAGGGACGCGCTCTTTCTCGCAGAACACCGGTATCAGGCTCCGGCAGTGACCGAGCTGAATGCGTAGCGCTCGTAGGCGTGTGCGTTGGGCGGGCCGACCGCGACCCACATCTCGCCCTTCGACGGTCGGGCGATCACCGAGGCGAACGTCACGGTGTCGTGTTCCGGGATGTCCGTCTCTTCGCGGCAGAGACAGTGAGGGAACGACGACCGATCGCGCAGGATCGCCTGCATTTGGTCCGGATTCAACTCGCCGTGCCGCTCGTCGAGCAGCCGCCGCAGCGTTGCTGAGCGTGTGCGCGTATTCGGCAGATAGGCGGCATCCGCCCGCTCTTCAGAGAGCATTGCTGGCTGCTCGAAATGGTTGGCGTGGACGACGATATCGTTGACCGGGTCGATCCGGCCGGTCCGCGCCGGGGTCGTTTCGAGGTCGGCGGCGGTGCCGTGGCCGTCCATCAGCATCAGGTTTCGCGACGACGCTCGGTGAAGACCATCGATGGCGTCGATCGCGTCGTCGACAGTTTCGTGAGTCAGCGCCAGCCGAGAGAAGAGATACCGCGGGAAACCGACCCGCCACCCGTCGCAGGTCAGGTAGTTCGCGAACGCGCCCATCCCCTTCTCGTTGATGCCGAGATAGCTCACCTGCCCGGCGGGCGTCAGCATCAGCACCGACGGCATATCATCGAACACCATCTCGACAATCACGCCGAGCTGGCCATAGAACGGGGGAAGATCGGCATTCTGCCCAATCATCGGCACGCCGTCGCTTGTCGCCGCCCCAAGGACCGCGAATGAGGTGCACTCGTCACCGGGCTCATCCTGGAGCTGGTCGGCGGGAATGATACCCAGCTCGGCGCGCAGCTGAAGCAGCCACGCTTCCTCGATCGAGATGTGCGCACCAGCGGCGATGCCCCGGATCTCCTCATCGAAAAACGGCGCGGCTTCCTGGACCCACGGCTGGAACCGGTGGGCGTTTCGAAGGGCATCCTCGCGGCGAATACCGTGATGCTCCTCGAGACGAGTCGCGGCAAGCTCGAGATGCTGATGGATGCGATCGATGCAGGCTTCGCCGAACTGGCGTCCGATCTCGTAATGGGTGCCCTCGAATCGATAGGCAGGGAAAACTTCGGGGACGACGCTCATGGATCTGAAAGCCTTTCGGGTGCGGCGCGGCGTGGGCGATTCGTCGAGTTGGCGCGCCAGAAAACCACGCTAGCAGACGTCGCGAGGCCGGTCAAACACGACGCCACAGCGGTGCCGAAGGCCGTTGCCATCGCCAAAAACCCGGCGCTGGCCTCGGAGCTCAGGGGCCTGGGTGAGCCGACAGCCTTCTTTCCCAAATCGCCTGACACACCAGAAACCGATGTCGCCCCTGACGCGTTAGCAGGGTTGGATGGGGGAAGAGCACGAGATGGATGGATCACGTGCAGGGAAGGCCATGACGACAATCGAGCTGACTGTAGTCGGCGAGGACGACTCGGATCGCCAGTGGCTGCTGGTGCAGGGAAGCGACGGACGTTGCTACAAGTACCACCTTCGGCGCAAGCGGTTGATACCCGTGGAGCCAGACGATTGGTGGGTGCGCAATACCGATCAACGAACCGAGGAGGATCCGCCGCAACCTTCCAGGACGACGTACGCGGGTTGAAACCCGCCGGGACCCAACAGGATCGATGTTCCGAGCCAGGAAAGCCGGCTCGAACGAATGAAGCAAGCCTCTCCTGGCGGCTAGACGGCGAGGAGTTCCATGGTGTCCAACGCGCTCTCGGAGGTTGTGGTGTTCAGGGTCGTCGGCGAACTGCGCGGCGATCCGAACCATCTCCTCCTGGAGAGCCCTGACGGCAGACGATACGACTATGACATCGCTCGCGGCACGGTGACACCGGTCGAGCCGTGCGACGCGTGGGAGATCGACGTGAGCGGCACCTCGGAGGTCCACATCTGGAGCCCGGCGCCCATGATCGTCGCCTGACGGGCTATCGAGCTGCCCGTTTCCGAGAACTGGTTCCCCTGCTAGCATGTGGCATCTGAAGTCGCCGCATTGAACGCAAGGGAACGCCAGCATGAAGATCACGGACATTCGTCTTCGCCAGGTTCGAGGCTCGCTTGAACACGAAGGCGAGTTCTGGGAAGAGCGGCTGATCATGCCGCTCGATGTCTATCCCGAATTCCGCACACGCGGCCGCGCCGAGATGCGCGCCACCGACGGCGGCAAGCTCGCGATCGAGTCGATCTTCGTCGAGATCGAGACCGACGACGGCGTCGCCGGTCTCGGCGGGCCGGTCTCGCCCGACGTCGCGTTCATCATTCATCGCCAGCTCCGGCCCGTGATCCTCGGCGAGAACCCGCTGGCGATCGAGCGCGTCTGGGACATCATGTATCGCTCTGCCGTGCACGGCCGCAAGGGCGAGGCGATGTTCGCGATCAGCGCCATCGATGCCGCGTTGTGGGATCTCAAGGGACGCGCGCTTGGCGTGCCGGTGTATGTCCTCCTCGGTGGCCCGGTACGCACCGAAATACCCGCCTATGCCAGCGCGCTGGGCTACTCGCTGGAGCCGGAGAAGGCGCATCGGGTGGCGAAGCAGCTCGCCGACGATGGTTACACCGCCACAAAATGGTTCCCGCGCAAGGGTCCGGTCGACGGCCGGGAGGGTATGCGGATCAACCTCGAGCTGGCCGAGACGTTGCGCGACGCGGTCGGCTTCGATGTCGACATCATGCTCGACGCATGGATGAGCTGGAACGTCCCCTACACGTTGCGCATGGCCGAGCTCCTGGTGGAGATCGACCCGCGCTGGATCGAGGAGCCGGTGCTGCCGGACATGATCCCGCAGTACGCCGAGATTCGATCCCGCTCGCCGTTGCCGATCGCCGGTGGCGAGCACGAGTACACGCGCTGGGGCATGGCCGCGCTGCTCAACGCCGAGGGTGTCGACGTGCTGCAACCGGACACCTACTGGGCGGGCGGGATCACCGAGCTGCAGAAGATCTACGCGGTGGCGTCGATCCATGACATCCCGGTGATCCCGCACGGTCATTCGGTTCCGGCCAACGTGCACCTCATGGCGAGCCAGCCGGCCCTGATGGCGCCAATCCTCGAATACCTCGTCAAGTGGAACCAGATTCACCAGTTCTTCTTCGCCGACCCGATCGTCCCCAAGAACGGCACCGTGACCGTCCCCAACCGGCCGGGGATCGGCATGGAGCTCGATCCGGCGAAGATCGAACAGGAGCGCTACCTGACCTTCGAGCTCACCTAGCATCCGACAGCCACCAGCGTGGTCTCCGCCGATCGCCGAATCCCCCTTCGGGCCCGACGAAGACGTCCTTCGTCAGGACGTCTTCGCGTCAGTTCCCCTGCTCCCACTCGCCCTGGGCGGTACATGGCGCCGCGCGAAACTACGTTCTTAATCTCCAAGAGCAGGGCAAGAGTCCGAGGCGACCAGCTTTCGACCTTGTCATTGGTGCGGTCGCGCAGGAAAATGACCTGAAACGCGCAACTCATACCACGACCCACTTCGCCGATAGATCGCACCTTGCCACGCATGACTGGAGTGCAAGCAGTGAGTGAATCCCCGGACACCGCAGCGTCGAGCGACCCACGCCGAAGCGCCCTGCTGCGAGCTCGGCGTGACCTGACGAAGCGATTCTCGGTGCCGCCCCTCGCCTGGTCCGCCACCGGCCACTCGTTCGGGTTTCAGGCGCCGATCACGGTCCCCACCCAGGCGGGAACCTACCTGCGCATCCGCACCGACAGCGGCTCCGAGTATCTCGGCCAGGTGACCGACACGCGAGTTGCCGAGCGCGACGGTCCCGAAGTCAGCACCGAGGGTGATATCGGGCTGGAGAGCGAGCTCGCCGGGGTTCGCGTGTCGAGCACCTCATTTCGGCTCAAGAACCGGCTTGTGGAGGGATCCGGGGCGCTGCTCGGCCGAATCACCGATCAGGGCATCGTCGCGACCACCGACGCCGATCTCTTCGACGAAGCCGAGATCGGGGAAGCGTCGGCCGAGGATGTCGATCGGTTCCTGCAGGGACGCATCAGCGGCCGGACATCGCTCGATATCGGTACGATCGCGGCCAGGGATGGCGCCGCCCGAGCGCGCCTCCTCGCCTCGGGGTTCGACCGCCACACCTTTCTCTGCGGGCAATCCGGTTCAGGCAAGACCTACTCACTCGGGCTGATCCTCGAGCGGATCCTGCTGGAGACCGAGCTGCCCCTTGTCATCATCGATCCCAACTCCGACTATGTCGGTCTCGGCGATGCACGCACGTTCGAGGAGGCAGCTCGCGGCTTTCGCGGCGAGTTGACCGCCGAAGCCTACGGCGAGCTGCGTGCGCGATACGAGGCCGCGGCGGAACGGGTGCGCGTATTTCGGCCCGTCCCACGCGGGCAGCACAGTGACACCGCGCTTCGCATCCGCTACAGCGACCTCGCCCCGGAAATCCAGGGACTGGTGCTCCACATCGATCCGCTGCGCGATCGCGATGAATACCACGTGCTTCGAACGACGATCGAGCGGCTGGGCCGCGAGCGCTATTCGCTTGCCGACATTCTCGCGGCGGCTACATCGAGCCTGACCGAAGACGCGCTGGCGCTGGCACGGCGCATCGCGAATCTTCGCGTCGCCGAATGGGACATTTGGGCCGAAGCGAATGAAGACTCCATCGCGGACCTCGGCACGACGCTGGGAGACAACCGGGTCCTGGTGTTCGATGTTGGCGGGTTCGGCACAGCGGCCGAAAAGTCGCTCATCGCGACCGCCACGCTCGGGGCGTTCTGGATGCGGCGGGAACGTCGCGAGCCCGTGCTGATCGTGATCGACGAGGCGCACAACGTGTGCGCGCAGGAGCCGACCGACCCACTGCAGGCCGAGGCGACGGAGCGAGCGATCCGGATCGCCGGCGAGGGACGCAAGTTCGGCCTGTACCTGCTGATGTCGACCCAGCGCCCGCAAAAAATCCACATCAACGTGTTGTCCCAATGCGACAACCTCGTCCTGATGCGAATGAACTCCACCGCTGATCTCGCCCAGCTCGCGGACGTGTTTTCCTTCATCCCCTCGTCACTGATGGATCGCGCGAGCGCCTTCGGCCTTGGGGAGTCACTCATCGCCGGGAAGATCGCCCCGTCGCCGCTGCTGATGCGGTTCGGCGGCAGGATCAGCCGGGAAGGCGGAAGCGATGTGCCGGCGACATGGGCCACGCCCCGCTGAGGGGTAGTCGTCAAGAGCGCGACCTGTCAGCGTTGACAATATCGAGCAGCAGGAGGCGGACGGGTGGATGTTTCGAGCGACATGCTGGTCTTCGCGGCGGTGCTCGGGCTCCGGCTGATCGTGCCCCTCTGGATCACGAAAATCCCGCTTCCCGCGATCATCGCCTGCCTGGTGATCGACGGCGTCGACCAGACGGTCTTCCAGAAGTGGACCGACCTCGAGCTCACGAATTACCAGAGCTACGACAAGGCGCTCGATGTCTACTACCTGACAATCGCCTATCTCTCAACCATGCGGAACTGGGACAACGCCGTCGCCTTCAACGCCAGCCGGTTCCTGCTCTACTACCGCCTCGTCGGCGTGATGCTGTTCGAGTTCCTGAGCGCCCGGGTCCTGCTGCTCATCTTCCCGAACACCTTCGAGTACTTCTTCATCTTCGTCGAAGGCGTGCGCACCCGCTGGCGGTCAGCCCACATGAGCCGGGGCCTGGTCCTCGGCGCAGTCGCGGCCATCTGGATCGTGATCAAGTTGCCGCAGGAGTGGTGGATCCACATCGCCCAGCGCGACGTCACCGATGAGCTTCGGGCCCACCCTGAGGTGATCCCGGTCCTGATCGGCCTGGGCGTGCTGGTGATCGTCGCGGCGTGGTGGGTCCTGACCCGCAAGGCGCCACCGCCAGACCACCCGTTCCGGCTGACTGTGGACGATCCGTTCGGCGATGAGGAGCTCCGTCGCCGGGC
>CBFGRG010000199.1:0-6182 GCA_965651105.1 uncultured bacterium
CGCCGATCCTCAACCCCTGGCCGAGGGTCGCGACCCCTGCAGCCTGATTGACGCTCCCTCTTAATTACCTATCTCTGTAGCAGGAAGTGACGCCCCGCGTCTGCGGGGCGTCATTCGGCGCCGAGCATCACCGCGTCGACACTCCGCACGAGGGGCACCGCATCCCAATCCAACTCATCGAGACGATCGGGACCAAGAGCGATGATCTGGTCGAGACAACGCTGGCTCTCGCTGACAAGACGCTGGGTGTCAACCCCCCGGCAAGCCGGCAGGAAATGGGACACCTTCTCGATGCCGTCGGTCAGCAGGAGAACGGCGCCGCGGTGGTTTCCGCTGCGCGCATGGTGGAAACCGACACCGATCTGCAGGATGCCCTGGTAGAGCAAGCGGATTTGGCCTCGTTCCGCGTGCCATTCGTGCTCGATCTCCTCGTGGCACTCGTAGAACTTGCGATCGTTGAAGAGGCGAATTCCTTCGAGCACCCCCGCGGGGAGTGTCCCGGCGCAGGGATCCTCGCCGGCATCGAGGCCGCCGAGAATCGGATCGAGGTGAGCGCGGATTCGCGCGAGCGTCTCCTCCGGTCGTGAGCCGAGCGCCGCTTCGATCATCAGCGGACCGTCATAGCCGGTGTTGGCAACCGCGCGGAGCAGCGCCGACCAGGGAAGATCGCCGTCGCCCGGTGGCAGCGTGCGGACGGATGGATCGTCCTCCCGGTAGTCACGCAGATGGACGTTGACGAGGCGATCGCCCATTGCCGCCAGCATCATGAATGGATTCGCCCCGGCCTCTGCCGCCTGGAACGGGTCGAATGTGAATCCAATGGCCGAGGGTGGTCCGAGCTCCGGGAGCCGGGCCGCCAGAGCCCGGACCGTGCGGACCGACGACAAGGCGCACCAGGAGACGTTTTCCAGCGCCAGGATGATCCCGGACGCCGCACATCGTTCGGCGAGCGACGCAATCGACGGCAGGAGTCGGTCGATCGAATCGTCCGGGCCGATTTCGCCTCGACAGGCTCCATGCCAGACGATCACCGGCGCACCGGCGATACTGGCCCCCTCGATCGCCTTGTCGAAAAGCTCCCGCGCTTCACGAGCCCGCCTCGCGTACGGCGAAAAGAGCGGGTGAAAGGGCTGCATTACGTGGACTGAGTGAATCGCGACCCCGGCATCCGCGGCCCGCGCGCGAACGTCATCGAAGAAGGCGGACTCGTATTCGCCGATCGCCTGAAGCATCAGTTCGATATCGGTGATCCCGAGCGCCGTCGCGGCCTCGGGCACCCGCTCGGTTGGAATCTCAGGAAAAAACGCGCCGCTTGAACAGCCAAGTCGTAGAGTCATGTACCTGCCATCGTGAGGATGAACGATTTCCACCGGTCGCGCCGGTCAGGTCCGCCATGGTACACGAGGTCGAGCGCCTCCCTTGCCTGGAAGGAACCTAGCCATTGACGTAATCGTTCACTGGGGGTAGTGTTTGCGCACAATTCATTGCCGAACTGATCGTTGAACCAGATCGAAGATGAATGGGCGCAGTCGTGTTGGGGACGGCGCGTCGTTGGGAAGGCAAGGGCTCAATGGGCATCGATCGATGGGTGCGCTTGCTTGGCGTACTTTCGCTCTTCCTCACGCTGGTGGCGCCGTTGACGGTGGGGGACGTTGCGGCTCAGGATGAGCCGGTTGAGACCTCCATGGAAGCGGAGCCCACAGCGGGCGATCCGCCGATCGTCGAGGAACCGACCGCGGTGCCAACCGAGCCGCCAGCGGTTCCCACCCCCACAAGTGAACTCCTCGACCCGATCGAGGAGCCTGAGCAGGCCGAACCGGTGGTCGAGCAGGCGTCAGTCGTGACCCCGGTGGCGATCACGATCAATCCACTGGCCACGGGAACGGTCGACAACCCCTGTACCGAGGCAAATCCCGGCTGGGTCCACGTCCGCATCAGCCCTGTCTCGCCAGTCAGCTGGGGAAGCGGTGATGCCCAAGGGCACATCATGGTCGATCCAATGACCACGCCCTGGTCAGTGAGTTGGGAAGCGTTCAGCGGGTCGGTTCTGGGAGTCATCATCGCCGACCAGGGCACGGCGGCTGGAACGCCGGCCAATCTCTACGACTACGAGACAGCACAGGTCTCGCCGATGAACGACACGGGCCTACGCGCGCCCAATACCGATCCAGGCACGCTCTACATCTGCCTTCCGAATCCAACGCCGGTTGAACCAACCGCCACGAACACCCCGGTACCAACCGAGGAGCCGACCCACACGTCGACTCCGACTGAGGAGCCGACCCAAACGTCCACGGCGACTCCAACGGAAGAGCCGACACAGACACAGACCGCGACGCCGACCAGCACCCCGACCCTCGCGCCCACATCCACGCACACGCCGACGTCGACACACACGGTCGCGCCGTCGCCCACCGTCACGCCGACACAGACACCGGGTGGCCCGATCTCCATCGGCGACACCGCCCGCACGCTGGCGAACCTGAGACTACGAACCGGCGCGTCAACGAGCGCGGACACCATCGCGGTGATGCTCGCCGGCACACAGGTGGCGGTGATCGGCGGCCCGCAGGCGGGCGGCGGCCACACCTGGTGGGAGGTGACATCCTCGTACGGCACCGGCTGGGCCGCCGAGCTCTATCTGCTCAAGACCGGCAGTGGCCCAGTACCGGCCCCCTCGGCCATTCCGACAGGAACCGCGACTCAGGCTGTCAGCACGCAGATCGCACCGGGGGACACCGTGCGGACCGTCGTCGGCCTGAACATGCGCTCGTCCGCCAGCACGGGCGCCACTATCCTGACGGTGCTGCCGAAATCGACCGAAGCGACCGTGGTAGCCGGTCCACAGACGGCCAACGGCTATACCTGGTGGCGCGTTTCCTCTTCCTACGGATCGGGATGGGTCGTTTCGATCTACCTCGAAAAGGTCGCCTCCGGGCCATCGCCCACGGCCAGCCTGACGCCATCGATGACCGCAACGACGCTAGCCAGCTCGACGCCGACCAGAACGCCGACCAACGCGCCCGGCATCAATGTCGGCGACACGGTGCGGACCACCGCGAACTTGAATTTGCGCACGGGAGCGACCACTTCGGCGAGCGTGATCACGGTCATGCTGACCGGCACGCAGGCCACAGTCGTCGGCGGTCCACAGACTGGCAGCGGATATACCTGGTGGCAGCTGTCGACCGCGGCGGGGACAGGCTGGGCCGCCACCAACTTCCTGCAAGAGGTAGGCCCCACGCCGAGCCCGACTATGACGCCGACCGCGTCGGCCACGCCGGTCGCCTGCGGGCCGTTCCGAATTGGCGACATCGTCCGGGTCGATACCGACTATCTGAATCTCCGCTCGTCGGCTTCGACCAGCGCCACGATCGTCGCCCTCATGCCGAATGGCACCCGCGGCACGATCATCGCCGGGCCGGCCAGCGGCAGCGGGTACACCTGGTGCCGGATCGAAACCAATATGGGCACTGGCTGGGCGGCGACCGAGTACCTGGCGAAGGTCTCCGGTCCGATCCCTACGCCGTCCGGAACGCAAACACCCCGTCCCGATCCACCGCCCAATCCCGGCGGTGGCGCAAGCTCCGTGATCTATTCGGGATCGGCCGGTAGTGGTCAGATCGCTCTGACCTACGATGCTGGCGCCGACCGGGGCCGCGCGGCCTACATTCTCGATACCCTCGCCGCCTATGGGGTCAAAGCGACCTTCGGGATGACCGGTCAATGGGCGCGGGCGAATCCCGATCTGGTCCAGCGGATGGTCAACGAAGGTCACCAGTTGATCAACCACACCTGGAGCCATCCGTCGTTTACCGGCGGATCGAGCTCGACGACCGTTCTGACCCGTGCCGCGCGGGTCGATCAACTGACTCGCACCGAGAACGAAGTCCTCAACCAGACCGGCTATGCGATGAAGCCCTACTGGCGCCCGCCCTACGGGGATATCAACACGTCGGTGCTGCAGGATGTCTACAGCGCCGGGTACTACCTGACGATCATGTGGACCTGCGACACGCTGGCCTGGAACGGAGCGACCGAGGCCCAAATCCTGAATCGCTGCATGTATCCCATGGGCTCAGGCGACATCATTCTCCTGCACGTCGGCGCCGACGGCCTCGATTGGGCCGCCACTGACAACATGATCGAGTACTTCCTCAATCAGGGCCTCGAACTGGTGACAATCGAGGAAATGCTCAGTTGACGTGATGGTTTGTCGGGCCGGATTTGGCGCCATAGCATGGCGTGACTGCATGGCAATTCGCCCCGCTGGCGGGAAGGCATAGTGCCCCGGGACCCCTCATCCCCGGTCGTGAGATCCACAGCGTCCAGTCGGTGCCGTCTCGGCGCCGTGGTACGTCTGGCGATGACGGTTACGCTACTCGCCGGGTTTGCCTGGTCCGGCGGATCTGTGACAGCCCGCTTACAGGAAAACGTGCTCTCCGGCTCGCCGCCGGCGGAGGTCGAACCGACCCTGACGCCTACTCCGACGGGCGAGCCCGCGCCGGAGCCGACCATTCCGGCCCACGACTCCGCGCCGGCTGACCAGATCGGCGAGCCAGTTGGTGACGCCGGGGCGAGAATCACAGCCGGGGGTGTCCACCCGGCATTGATCGAGATCGATCTTGAAGCGTTGCGTGCGGCGGGTCAGCCATGCATGGTGTTGGGATTGGGCAGCGGCTCGCTTTGGATCGAGCCGATCGAGTCCCGCCGCTGGGGCGCCGGTGAGCCGCTGATCATCGATCTCGCGGTCGATCCGAACGGGTTGCCGCCGGTCGATATCGGCTGGCAGGCAACCGGCGCTCCCGTTTCGGCCGTCGTGATCATGAGCGAAGGTGCGACATCGTCTGCCGCGGCCCACAGCTACGACTATCGCTGGCTGGCCAGTGCGCCGAACGCGGACCAGAATCTTGTCACTCCAACTGGTGAGCCCACGATTGCCCTCTTCTGCTACGACCTGCCCGGTGGATCCGATACCCAGGATCAGCCGGATGTTCCCACGGTTGATCCAACCGCGGCTCGTTCGCCAGTCCAGGCCGCCGACGAGCCAGATCCAGCGAGCGCCCTGCATCTCGGGGCGACGGTTCGCGTCGTCGTACCGCTCAATCTGCGATCCGCCGCCGGCACCGGTCAGCCGGTTCTCGCCGTCCTGCCCACCGGCATGTCCGGCACGATCCTAAGCGGACCCGAGAGCGCCTCCGGCTACACCTGGTGGCGTATCGGCACCACAGCAGGCACCGGCTGGGTGGCCGGGGAGTATCTGCAAATTGCTGCCGCTGTGCCATCCCCGACCAATACCGCGACGGCGGCTGCTCCGGACGGCATCGCCGCTGGGAGCACGATTGCGACCATCGTCAACTTGAATCTCCGCTCCGCCCCCTCGACCGCGTCAACCGTACTGGCGGTCCTGCCGCGCGAAACGACCGGCGAAGTCGTCGGCGGCCCGGAAACCGCCTCGGGCTATATCTGGTGGCAGCTCTCGACACCCTACGGGACCGGCTGGGCTGCTGCGATCTACATCACGCCAACGGCCGGTACATCGGCGGAGACAACTGCCACATCGCCGGCTACCACGGTGCCGAGCACGACCACGGCCCCGGACCCGACGCAGATGCCAACCGCGACGACCACACCCATCGCGTCCTCGACTGCCACGGAAGCGGCCTCCTTCGCAATCGGCGACACCGTGCGGGTCGTGACACCGCTCAACCTGCGCTCGTCATCGAGCACCACCGCTTCCATCATCGCTGTGATGCCCACCAACACCCTCGGGTTTGTCATCGCTGGTCCCGAGATCGGTGGTGGCTACACCTGGTGGCAGGTGGAAACGGGTCTCGGCAACGGCTGGGCGGCCGGCGCCTATCTCCAAACGACCGATCTGGTACCGACTCCCACCACGACGACCGCTCCCACCTTCACGGCCACCGCAACCTCGATCGCATCTGCCACGGCGACGGGAACCTCGACCGCCTCGCCGACGACGACCCCGGTCGCCTGCGGGCCTGTCTCCATCGGATCGGCGGTGCGGGTCAACACCGATTACCTGAATCTCCGCTCGGCTGCCTCGACGAGCGCCTCGATTCTCGGCACCATACCGTACGGGACGCGGGGTGAGGTCACTGGCGGACCGGTGAACGCCGGCGGCTATGTTTGGTGCCGGGTCACGATGGACGGTTATGGTC
>CBFGRG010000200.1:0-6179 GCA_965651105.1 uncultured bacterium
CGATCACCTGCCCGCGCACCGTCTCCGGTGTCCGCGACAGCAAAATCGACCTCGCTGCGACGTTCACCAGTGCCGAGGAGAATCCCGCCGGGATCGAGATCAGCATCGCGACGAGTACCAGCGGCGAGATGCTGAGCACGTCGCCGATGCGCGCCAGTGGCAGCCGCATCGCGTCCAGCAGGTCGTAGGTTTGCTCGACGAAGCCGAGCGCCGCGACGCAGCCGGAGAAGACGAAGAGCGATCCGGTCGCCACCATCCGCTCGCCGAAGACGCGTCCGAGCATTGGCGCCACTCGCAGTCCCAGCACAAGTCCGAGCGCGGCTGGTGCGAACACGAACACCGTGTTTTCCTTCGATGTGCCCAGCACCCGCTCCAGATAGAACGGCACGATCACCACAAGCGCGCTCATGCCGATACCGACGAGCACGTCGTCGAGAATCGCTTCGAACGTCTGCCGGTCGCCGCGCACGAATCGCCACCCCTCGCCGAGGATATCGCGCAGGTTGCGCCGGTTTCGCGCCGGGCGTTGCAGGGCGGCGTGCACGGGCGGCAGCAGCGCGGTCAGCGCGGCGGCGGCGAGGAAGAGCAGCCCGGCAAAGGCAAAGACGAGCCGCGGACCGCCCGCGCGCAGCATCAGCGGCGCCAGGATCACCAGGCCCAGTGCCTGGGCGATCGTGAGCGCCAGGTTGAACAGCGCCTGACCCGACGTGTAGCGCGGCGCCGGCACGATCGACGCCATCAGCGACGCCTCGCCCGGTGAGTAGAACTGGTGGATCACCCAGATTCCGATCGTTGCCGCGAAGACATCGTTCAGCGACGGCTCGGATGCCGAGACGATGAAGAGCATGAACGAGAAGCGCAGGAGGTTGAGCAGTACCAGCATCCCGCGCCGCGGCACGGCATCCACCACCACCCCGGCCGGTAGCCCGAAGACCATCGACGGGACGATCGAGCAGAGCACGAACAGCGACGTGAAGATCGTGCGGTCGGAGAGGTCGACCACCAGGATCAGCATCGCGTAGAGCAGCGCGCCCTGCGCAGTCTGGGAAAGCAGGCGCGAGAGCCAGAGCGTGCGGAAGTCCGATTCGTTGAGCAGCGATGGCGGCACGGCATGGCCGGGAGTCGATCGGTTGCCGCGGCGGCGCCGCACGAACCGGCGCCCGGGTTCCGGGGCGGGCGTGTGCTCCGACGAGCTGAACAGCCCGCCGATCGGATGCGTTTCCGGCGAGATTTGGTCGCGTGATCGCGGGGCGTTGGTGTGCCGCGCAATGTGGTGATGTCCGGCGCCGAGGCGCTCGCGGGGGTTGGTCTTGATCGGTGTCGAACGTGGCCGGGCTCGGCGAACCGGCGACAGGGGAGGCCGCCGCGCCGTTGGCTGCTTTGGTGCTTCCGAAGCGGTCATACCCAGCGTCGCTCTCGACCCATCATCCTTGCCGAATCATCGTCTGCATCGTTGCGGGATATCCCGGCAGTGTCAACCAGCATCCTCCTCGCATGGGCGGTGCCGCGCGGCGTCAATCGAATTCGACGAACGGCAGGATCTTTTCGAGCCCGGTCTCGATCCCATCGCGGACGGTGTCCCAGTCCGGCAGGATATCGAGAAAGGCCGAGAGCAGCAGGATATCGGCAACCACCAGTACGAGGATGAGTACCAGCGTCCCGCTGATGCCGATCACGTTCAGCAGTTTGGTGAAGCCGAGCAGGTTCAGGCTGCCCAGCAGGAACACCAGCCAGCTCAGCCCCAGCAGCCAGCCGCCGAGTGTCTGAGCGTCGGTGCCGGGGGTATCCTGCCAGATGGTGACGGCGACGTTGCCGATCGCGAGCAGGATGCCGGGAATGAGCAGCAGCGCGACGGCGGCCCAGCCGGCCTGCACGGTGCGGGCGCGGGGAAGGAAGCTCGACGGCCGCCGCTGGTGCGGCCAGGCGCCATCGATTGCCGTTTCGACGGACTGGATTGTGAAAAGCAGGGCGACGACGAGGGCGATCAGCAGCCACCACAGCCGGGTATCGAACGGTCCCAGGGGGAGCCAGTCGAACGTGTCAAGCAGCACTACAGGCACGGTCGGATACATCCTGGTTGGAGCCGCATCGATGTGACGATGCGACGGCCGGATTCCGGGCGGACCGAACCGCCCGTGGAAGTATACGGGTCCGCCTCATCCGGGTGCGGGAATTGGGCTGATCCGCTCGCCTGATGCGCCTTCGTTGTCGCAACGGGGCGATCAGCTTTCGGTCGCCGCCCGGACCGCGTCGCCGAGGCGGCGGATACCCTCCCGGATCTGGTCTTCCGGCAGCGTCGAGAAGCTCAGGCGGATCACGTTGTACTGTTCGGCTTCAGGCATGAACAGGTTGCCCGGGAACCCGATCACCCCGTGATCGGCCGCCACCCCGGCGAACGTGCGGATATCGACCTGTTCCGGCAGCGTCACCCACACGAAGAAACCGCCTTCCGGACGCGACCACGAGCACCCCGCTGGCATGTACTCGTCCAGGGCCGCCAGCATCGCGTCCCGCCGCGCCTTGTAGATCGGCCGGACCTCGGCCATGTGGTCGGCCAGGAACCCCTCGGCGGTGTAGTAGACGGTCCGCATCGCCATGCGGTCGTTGTGCAGGTCGATCAGCTGTCGCGCAGCCAGCATCAGCTCGAACAACGGCGGCGGCGCCACCGCCCAGCCGGTTCGCACCGACGGCGCGATCGTCTTGGAGAAGGTGCCAAGGTGGACGACGGTATCATCCAGCTCCCGCAGCGCCGGCACCGGTTCGCCGTCGTAGCGCAGCGCCTCGTAGGGATCGTCCTCGACCACCACCACGTCGTGCTCGCGGGCAAGCGCCAGCAGCTCGCGGCGGCGCTCGAGCGGCATCGTCGTGCCGGTCGGGTTCTGGAAGGTCGGGATCGTGTAGATGATCTTCGCCTTCGGCTCGGCAGCGAGCTTCGCGCGGAGGTCGTCGATCACCATGCCGTGCTCGTCGACGTCGATGCCGACGATCTTCACCTCATAGGTCTCGAAAATCTCGAGCGCGCCGAGAAATGTCGGGTTCTCGACGATGATCGTGTCCCCGGGATCGAGCATCACCCGGCAGATCACCTCGATCGCCTGGGTGCTCCCCGCCGTGACCATGATGTCGTCAACCGGAGCCTCGATGCCGCGCTGCCCCATCCAGTCGGCAATGAACTGGCGCAGCGGCTGGAAGCCCTCGCTCTCGCCATATCCGAGTGCGGCCGGCGCCTCCTCGAGCGCGTGGGCACTCGCCTGGCGCATCCGCGCGACGGGCATCGCCTCCGGAGCCGGGGCGCCGTCGCCGAAGTAGATCGGGTTCGGATGGTGCTGGCGCAACTCGTGAATGGTGTACCAGATCGACTCGCCATAGGCGCTGGTACGGCGGGCGGCGCGGGCGCGCAGGGCATCGGCGTGCGAAGTGGTTGTGGTCGTCGTCATCGGTGTATGTCCTTCAGGTGCTGGTCGGTATGGCAGGCGGGCGCGGCCGAGTGCCGGCGCGCCTTGGAGGGTGGGCGGCCTGTCCGAATCGGGCGTGGCCCGGTTCGTCAGGCGCCGGTAGGGGGCTCGGCGAGCGCGATCGTGATGCGTTTGTTGATGCGGCCCTTGGAGCGCGTGCCGGTGATGTCGATGCCGCCGACCTCGCGGGTGTTGGCGACGTGCGTGCCGCCGTCGGCCTGGAGGTCCAGCCCGACGATCTCGACCGTGCGAATTTCGGTGATGCCCTCCGGCAGGAGGTTGATCTTCGTTCGAATGAGATCCGGTACCCGCATCGCTTCGTCGCGCGGCAGGATCGCCACGCGCACGTCGCGGGCGTTCGCGATCTCGGCGTTGGCCCGCTTGCCGATCTCCGACACGCGCTCGGGCGTGAAGTCGGCGCTGTCCATCTCGAAATCCATGCGGGCGTGGTCCGGTTCCATGTTGCCGCCGGTCACCAGCGCGCCGTAATCGCGGAAGACGACACCGCAGAGGATGTGCAGTGCCGTGTGCATCCGCATCAGCGCGTAGCGCCGGTCCCAGTCGATCTCCCCATGGACCTCGGTGCCCGCTTCCGGAAGCGGGGCTTCCGGATCGAGCAGGTGGACGATCGCCGTGCCATCGCGCTTGCTGCCGGTCACGGAAGCTGTCGTGCCGTTCCACGCCAGCGTCCCATGGTCGGCCGGTTGACCGCCTCCGCCGGGATAGAGCGCCGTGCGGTCAAGCACGACACCGTGGCGCTCGGGGTCGACGGAAACAACCCGCGCGTCGAAGACGCGCAGGTAGCTGTCGGTCTGGAAGAGCTGGTCGGTGGTCACGGTCTCGGTCATTGACCCTTGCGATCACTTGCACGCCGGCGGGTCGGTGGCGGCGTGGGGCGACATTCCTCCCATGATGATAGGGGAGGTCGGTATTCGGGGCAACGTTGAGGCGACGGAGCGCCAGCGCCCACAGCGCTGCGCCACCACCGCGCCGCATGGTCGGTTGTTGACTCGGTTGTCACCGAATGCTGGCTCCGTGCGACATAAACACCCCAATTTATGACCGGATTGTGCCAGATGGTCACCGAGTCGCTTGCAATCGATTCGGGCGACGAGTAGGATGTGGTGTACGTACACCGGCATCGAGGATGCGCAGCCGGTGACCGCGGCATCCGGTTGGGTGGAAGGGGCTCGCCGGAGCCGCCCTGGAAGGGGGATCCATGGATCGACACAACGTCTGGCGGGCGACGCGCCCACGGACGGTCGAGCATCGGTGGCAGGGGGCCACCGACGCTCGCTTCCGGCCCGCGGAGCGGCCGGTCGCTATCGACCGGCCACGCGAAGAGCAAACCTGGCCGGCGATGGTCGAAGAGCGACCGGCACCGCCGGTGCTCACCGATCCGGTACACCCGGAGTGGCCCGGACGCAAGCGGCCGGCGGTGCCTGCCTATCAGCGGCGGCTCGATCACCATACCGACGGCATCGTCCGGTCGTGCCGGGTCCATCGCGATCGCCGGACGGTCAGTGGCCGCCGTCGCGGGCTGACGACGCACCGCCGACCGCTGGCGCTGATGACGGAAACGAAACCGCTCGGTCGGGGGACCGAGAACCATTACCGGCGGCTGTTCGGGGCGATCGGCCCGGAATACCGCCGCCTGCGAATCGGAGGGGACCTCATGGTGGGGGAGAGGATCGGAGACATGCTTCACTCGATTGGCCACGGGTGGCGCGGTGGAATCGCGATCGGGCCGCGCCGCGCGGTGATCGCGACGATCGCCGTGATGATCCTGGTGATGAGCACCGTCGCGACCGGGCTCGCCCAGCAGCGCTACGTCGTCCAGAGCGGCGACTCGATCGATTCGATCGCGACGACGTTCGGTGTCGATCCGGACGCCATTCGCCGCTCCAGCTACCTGCCCAACGGGGACTCGCTTGAAGCAGGGCAGGTGCTGGTGATTCCCGATCCCGGACAATCGCCAGCCGAGGCGGCCCAGATGGCATACGAGCTCGAAGGCACCAGCCCGTGGGTGGCGACGGCGCATTGGGTCGAATCCGGCGATACCCTCAGCGAGATCGCCGTTGCGTACGATGTCGACCTGGACGCGCTCGCCAGCTTCAACGGGCTGGACTACCCGTACGAGATCGTTCCCGGCGAGCGCATCCTCATCCCGCCCGCCCGGGGAGAGTCCGACACGGCCAGTAGCGGATCCAACATGGTGACCGTCTCGAACGTGGTCACCTACAAGCAGCAGCGCAATCTCAGTTGCGAGTACGCCGCGACGCATATCGCTACGGCCATGTTCGGCAACGCGATCCCGGAAGACGTCTACATCTCCAGCGTGCCGCTGGCGAAGAATCCGCACAACGGGTATCGCGGCAATATCGATGGCCGGTGGGGCAACACCGATGACTACGGCATCTATCCCGAGGCGCTGGTGCCGGTGCTGAACGACTACGGCTTCGTTGGCGAGGTCTTCTACAGCGAGGGCGCGACCGACGGGCTGAAGGCGCACATCGATGCCGGTCACCCGGTCCTGGTCTGGCTTGGATTCTGGGGCGACACGCGCGTGCGGCTCACCGACGATGGCAATTATTCGGTCGCGTCGGGCATGCATGTCGTGACGGCCTACGGGTACGACGACAACGGGATCTACGTTTCCGATCCGGCCAACGGTGAGCTCGAGTTCTACAGCTGGGATGAGTTCGTCGGCATGTGGAAGGTGCT
>CBFGRG010000201.1:0-6168 GCA_965651105.1 uncultured bacterium
TGAGCGCCGGCATAGCCTGGCGTGAGCCTGCCGATGGCTCGTCCCCTGCACGCGCTGATCCATACCGGTGGATCCGGATTGCGGAGGCGTGAGTCACGACGTCAGTGTGAAGATCGGACCGGCACCAAGCCAATCCCTACGGACGAAATCCGGGTAGGTTCGACCCGTCGTGCCGCCCCCGCAGCGGCTATCCATTGCAGGCCGCCACAGGGGGCACGACGGGGTGTTTATCCGGATTCGGTATGACGCGCGGAACGGGCGGTGCCCACCTGATCCATGCCGATGCATCCGGATTCCGAATCACTCGGTCACCAGTCGGCGACCGAGCCATCGACATGCCAAAGCGATGGTTGATAGGTCCGGGTGTAGGGCAGCTGCTCGTGAGCGCGCACTGCGTCCCAATCCAGCTCGACTCCCAATCCGGGAGCTGTCGGGGGGGCAACCCAGCCATCATCCTGCCACGTGAACGGCTCGGCGAAGAGCTGCTCCACCTCGGGAGGATGATCGATCAGGAACTCCTGGATCACGAAGTTGGGGATCGCAAAATCGAGGTGCACACTCACCGCGGTGAGCAGCCAGGAGTACGGGTTGTGCGGCGCGATGCCGACGTATGAAGTCTCCGCCGCCGCCGCGATCTTCCTTGCCTCCCAGATTCCCCCACAGTGCGCCAGATCTGGTTGGAGAACGCTGGCCGCCCCGAGCGCCAGCACGTCGCGATAGCCCCACTTGGTAAAGAGCCGCTCTCCGGTGGCCACAGGTATCGAGATCGATTCCGCTACCATCGCCAACGATGCTGGATCCTCGGGCAGCACAGGCTCTTCAAAGAAGAAGATTCCGAACTCGTCAAGGGCCTGGGCCATCTGTATTGCCGAGGTCGGCGACAAACGGCCGTGGCAGTCGATCAGGATATCGACATCCGGCCCCACCTGGTCCCGGATCAGGGTCATCTGATGGCGAGCGGCCCGTAGATCCTCCTGGCTGGCCACCCCGGCCACGGCCTCGAACGGAACGAGTTTGAGAGCGGTCCAACCCTGGTCGACAATTCGCCGACAAGACTCCGCGACTTCCTCGGGCGTTTCGCCTCTCGGCCCATTCGCATACAGGCGCACACGATCACGAACCCGCCCGCCGAGCAGCTCGTAAACAGGCACGCCCAGGGCCCTGCCCAGA
This sequence comes from uncultured bacterium, assembly GCA_965651105.1. Lineage (GTDB taxonomy): Bacteria > Chloroflexota > Chloroflexia > Thermomicrobiales > UBA6265 > JACCVC01. The sequence goes on from CBFGRG010000201.1 coordinate 1,171, forward strand.
ATATCCCAGAGGGCCTGCTCGATCCCGGAGATGGCGCTGCCGATGACGACACCACCACGCCAGAAAGAGTGGCGATACATCGTCTGCCAATGATGCTCGATTCGGGTCGGATCCTTGCCGATCAGGTACTCCTTGAGATCGTTGATCGCGCCCACGACCGCCTCGGTCTTGCCTTCCAGGCTCGCCTCCCCGATCCCGGTGATACCGTGGTTGGTTTGAACCTCGACGAAAATCAGGTTGGTACGGCCGCCAAAGAGAACATGCGGAATGACGTCCGTGACGATCAAGCCAAGCGTTGGCGCCTCCGCTGTAGAGGCCAATCGAACTTCCTGACGCTGGTCATGCATGATGAGAACTCCACCGGCGTTGAATCGGCCTACCAGTCTGCCACCGAGCCATCGGCGTGCCAAAGCGCGGGCGGGCGGTCATGTACGGGTGGGAACTGCGTGGCAGCGTCGAGATCGAGCTCGATCCCCAGGCCAGGTTGCATCGGTACGGGGAAATATCCATCCGCGTCCATCACTGGCGGATTGCGGACAATCGCATCTTTCCACGGCTCCGGCTCGGTGATGACCTCCTGGATGAGGAAGTTGGGAATCACGGCATCGAGGTGGAGCGACGCGACAGTGTTGACCCAGCTCCACGGGTTGTGCGGAGCCACGGACACGAAGTGCATCTCCGCCAGCGCGGCCATTTTCCGAGCCTCGGCCAGGCCGCCCGACTGAACGATATCTGGCTGCAGCACACTGATCGCTCGTGACGCCAACACGTCGGCCACTCCCCACCGCGTGTAGTGACGCTCACCCAAGGCGATCGGGACCGGTGACTTCCTGGCCGTTCGGCTGATCGTGGGCGTATGCTCCGGCAGGCATGGCTCCTCGAGGAACATGACTCCATAGGGTTCCAGCGCCTCGGCCGCCCGCCTTGCCACGGACGGTGAGAGCCGCCCATGCGCATCAATCATCAGGTCGACCGTGGGCCCGACCGCTTCTCGAACCGCGGCAACCTTCGCCATGGCATCGTTGATGATCGGCTCCCCGGCCAGGATCGGCGTCGCGTTGAATGGCGCGAACTTCAAGGCCGAATACCCGCGCTCGACCAACTCGGTTGCGGACCGGGCGAGCTCCTCGGGGGTGTCGCCTCGCGGCCCGTTGGCATATGCGCGCACTCGGGTGCGGGCCAACCCACCCAGCATGGTGTGGATCGGCACACCAAGTGCCTTCCCCTTGATGTCCCACAGCGCCACTTCAATCCCGGCCAGGGCACTCAGCAGGGTGACGCCGCCTCGCCAGAATGCGTGGCGAAACGCCTGTTGCCAGATGTGCTCGATTCGGAACGGGTCGGAGCCGAGAAGGAGGGGCTCCAAATCCCTGACTGCACCAGTTACCGCATTGGTCTGGCCGCCGAGCGAGGCCTCACCGATCCCCGTCAATCCCATGTTGGTGTCGATCAGCACGAAGACGTAGTTGCGCCAACCGGCACCTACCGCGACGGTCCTGACGCCGGTTATCTGCCGAGACTGTTCCACCAGGTAGCCTTTCTCCAAACAGCGACTGACATCGCCTACCCCTTGATGGCGCCACCCATCATGCCCTGCATCAATTGGCGTTGGAAGAAGATGAACACGATGATGACCGGGACGGTGCCAATTGCCGCTGCCGCCATCACCTGGTTCCACTCGGTCGTGAACTCGCCAATGAGGGAAGCAATCGCGACCGAGATCGTACGTACGCGCTCGGTTGTAGTGAGCACGAGCGCAAACTCATACTCGTTCCAGGCCGTCAGGAACGCAATGATGGCGGTCGCCCCCAACGCTGGCCGCGCCAATGGCAGGATCACATCCCAGAACGCACGATAGGGCGAGGCGCCATCGACCATTGCGGCTTCGTCCAGGTCACGAGGAATCTGCTCGAAGTACTCCTTCATGATCCAGAGGCACAACGGCTGAATGAACGTGCTGTAGGCGAGGATGAGACCCGCATACGTGTCCGTGAGCCCGAAGCGGTTGGAGAACTGGAAATATGGAATCACCAGGAGGATGCGCGGGAACGATTGCGCGATCAGGACGAACGCCATGACAGCGGCCTTGTACCTGAAGTCGTAGCGCGCGAATCCGTACCCCGACCACGCAGCCACAATCACCCCCCAGGCGGTGGTGAGCAGCGCGACGATCATGGCGTTCGACATGTATCGCCCGAAGTTGCGGCGCTCGAAGATTTGCGCGTATGCCTCGAGCGACCAATCCGCCGGCACAAGTGTCACAGGCACCGTGTGCGTTTCGAGGTTCGTCTTCATCGACGAAATCACGATCCAGATGACCGGGAACAACGTTGGCACGAGGATCAGGACAGCAAGAAACACCTTGAGCCCGATTTCCAATCGCCTGCGGTTCGCGAGACTGAGCCGGCTGGTGGTGGCGGTCGCCGAAGCCGAAGCCTGTGTCGCCATATCCGGAAGAATCCTCTCCTGTCGACAGGGTTGGGGAAGTCAGCGCCTAATCGCTCTTCGTCGCAACGCGAACATAAAGCGCTCCGGGGATCATCAGAAGCGCCAGGAGAAACATGCCGAGGGTGGCGGCATAGTTCGCGTCAGCATAGAGAAAAGCATTCTTGTAAATCAGGGTGGCAAACACCTCGCTGGAGTTGGCGGGCCCGCCGGCCGTCATTACCTGCACGATCGCGAAGTTCATGAAGCTGCCGATCCACGCGAGCAGCGCGGCAACGAAGGAAATGCCCTTGATCGCCGGCACAGTGATGTCACGGAATCGCTGGAACGCATTCGCGCCGTCAACCGAGGCAGCCTCATAGAGGTCGTGATTGACCGCCTGCAATCCAGCCAGCAGCAGGACCATCATGAATGGGAAACCGCGCCAAATGTTCGCGATGATGGTCGCGCCGAGGGCGGTACTGGTTTGGCCCAGCCAGGCGATTGGGATATCGGTCTCGTTGTAATAGCCGACGCGGTAGAGCAGCTCATTGAATACGCCGAACAACCCGTCGAAAATCCAGCGCCAGACAATTCCGGGCACCACTGCCGGCAGCATCCACGGAACGAGAAAGAGCACGCGGAACAGCCCTCGGAACGGCAGCCGACCGTTCAGCAGGAGGGCAACGATGAAGCCGAGAATATACTGGCCGACGACTGAAAAGAACGCGAAGTAAAACGTATGGCGCAGGGCCAATCGTGCGAGGTGGTCGTCCCGCACCGCACGAATGTAATTGTCCACGCCCCACCCTGCGTCCGACTGAAACGTCCGCAGGAACGCCTGGCCGATTGGCAGGGCCAGCAGGACGAGCAGCAGCACAACGGATGGAGCGACGAACAGGAACGGATGAATCTGCGTCTTGCGATGCCTGTGCGCAGCACGCCCACGCGACGGAACGCCAGCGCGTTGACTCTCTACTGCCAAACCGGGGTCTCCATGGGTCGATGGCCGAGGGGTAGACGAGGAGCCGTGCAGTCCAGCTCCCCGTCATCCCTGTGCACCGAAGGTTTGAACCTCTCGCGCGGCGTCGCGGTCAGGAAATCGGGTACTTCAGCTCGGCGCGGTCGCCGAGAATGTTGGCGAAGTGCTCCGCCGCGGTGTTGAGCGCAGCAGGTACTTCCTTGTCACCGATGAGGGCCGCTTGCCACTCTGGATCGAAGCGGTCCTTGAGCTCATTCCACTCGGCCAGCTGCACCTGGTACGGCTCGACGATGGCGGTCAAGGACTGCTCGAGGAAGACCGAGAGGAAGGGGTCTTCACTGATGGCAGGATCATCGAGCGCGGCCTTCGTCGTCGGCCCGTACCCCGCGTTCGCGGCGAAGTATGGCTGGCGATCGTGCGTGAACCACTTCAGGAATCGGAACGCCTCGTCAGGATACTGGCTGGTCCTGGACACGGCGTAGATCAGCGAGCCCTGGCGAAGCACTGGCGTGTCGCCCGTCGGGGTCGGGTGGATCGCGACGGCGAACTTGCCCTCGATCTCGGGATTCGTGCCGATGAACGTCTGCGCGCCCCAGGGGCCGGTCGTGAGCATGGAAATGTTCCCACCGGCGAATGCCGCGACATTCGCAGGGTAGTCCATTTCCACCACGTTCGGCGGGACCACCTGATGCTCAAGAGCCAGGGACACCATGTATTCGATGGCCCCGATCGAGTCTGGGCTGTTGACCAGGATGGTCCACATTCCCGTGTCAGGATCGAGCCGCAACATCTCCCCGTCAGGACCGTTGTTCTGCATGAAATGAATGCAGCGTTCCGTGTGGGTCTTGCCGTACATCCCGAACCCGTACCGACCGGCCCGGGGGTTGGTGAGCGCGGTAGCAGTTTCGGTCAGCTCATCCCACGTGGTCGGTGGAGCATTGGGATCCAGGCCGGCCTCTTCGAAGTGGTCGGTCCGGTAGTAGAGGGCATCGGTACCCGTGTAGAACGGCAGTCCGAGGATACGACCCTCGCTGTCCATCCCCGCTTCCAACGCCACAGGGATGAACGAATCGCGCAATCCCTCGGAGTCAACGCGATCGGTGATATCCATCGCGGCGTCGAGGTTGATGAAGCTGGCGAGCCCGAACTGGCCATCCAGGATATCCGGAAGGTCATCGGCCTCGGCGTACGCGGTCAGCTTGGTCAGGATGTCCGCATTCGGCACTTCCTCAAGCTGAATCTTGATGTCCGGGTTTTCCTGCTCGAACTCGGCGACGATCTCCTTGAGGACATCCCCTGCAGGTTGCTCGAGGGTGTTGTGGGTCATGAACCGGAGGGTCACCGGACCGCCCTGGATTACCGCCGGAGCGGCAATCGTCGAGCTCTTCGCGGTTGCCAATCCAACCCCCGCCGCAGCGCCGGTCTGCAGCAATCGCCGCCGACTAACTGTGGGTTTTGCCATGGGTATTTCCTTTCCATGCTGGCCCCAGGAAGGGAAGCGCAGCGATGAAGAGAACCGTTGAGTTGAGCCGTTGGCTCACCCTAGCATGCTCCCAATATCGTGTCCATACATGCGAGCGCCACAGGGCCCC
>CBFGRG010000202.1:0-6159 GCA_965651105.1 uncultured bacterium
CATCGTCATGTACACGCGTCCTTCCATAGAATGAATCGGTCGACGGCCGACGGGCTCTCGCCGCGCCGGGTACCCGGGAACCGGAAGCATCTACCGCACCTGCTGGGTCTCCAGCTGCGGTTGGTGCGCGACCCGCAGCGTTGCCGCCACCAGCGGCACCACCAGCACCGCGCAGATGACATTCAACAGCGCGTATGACCCAAGCCCGACGACCAACCCCGAGGTCAGGCCAGCGCTCGCTCCGGCAATGCCCATCAGCAGGTCGGCCGTGCCCTGCACATTCGGTCGCTCATCGGCCGGGATCGATTCGGTCAGCAACGTCGAGCCGGCGATCAGCGTGCACGACCAACCCAGCCCGAGCAGGAAGAGCCCGATCGCGAGCTGGATCGACTGATGCCCACTCGCCGTGCCTGCGATCAGGAACGACGCCAGCAGGATCGCGCCACCGGCGACGATCACCGGCCGCCGCCCGATTCGGTCCGACGCGATTCCGACCAGCGGCGAGGCGATGTACATGCCGGTGATGTGCCCGCTGATCACGAACCCAATAATCCGCAACGATGCCTCTCCGTGCTGGAGATGCACCGGCGTCATCGACATTACCGCGACCATCACGGCCTGCCCGAGTGCCATCGCGGAAAATCCGAGCATCGCCGGCGGGATCGACCGCACCAGCGCTACCGCATCGCCAACCGACGTGTTGCGCGGCGCTCCAACCGGCGGCCCGCCGGACAAGCGGGTGTGGTGCTCCCGCGCGACGTGTAGCGGGTCAGGTCGCAACATCACCGCGATCATGACCGCCGCGACGATAAACACGACCACCGTCAACATGTACGGGCCGGCCAGGCGCGGCACGCCGACGCGCTCGGCGAGATTGCCCATCGGCTCGGCCAGGTTCGGTCCAAGGACCGACCCGATCGTCGTTGCCCAGACCACGGTCGCCAGCGAGCGGCCGCGCGTCTCCGGCGCGGCGAGATCGGTGGCGGCGTAGCGCGACTGCAGACCCGCCGTTTGCCCGCCACCAGTGAGCATCAGCCCGAACAGTGCCAGAGGAAACAGTGACAGTATCGATCCGGTGACGACGACGATCGCGCCGACTATGCCGATCAGATAGGCAAGCAGCAAGCCAGGTCGCCGGCCGCGCAGCGTCATCACCCGAGCCACCGGCAGGACGATAAGCGCCGCGCCGATGGTGGACGAGGCGGAGGAGAGGCCGCTGAGCGACTCCATCGAGAGATCGGCGGCCAGCAACGCGCCGACCGCCGCGCCGGCGGCGGTCCCGATGCCCCCGAGAATCTGGGCGGTCGCAAGCACCCGCACGACGCGGCGCTGCACCTGCTGCACGTCACTCCCGGGAGCGGCTTCGATTGGATCGCGTTCTGCCAAGGCGGTCCCGATCATCTGGAAAAACTGGCTGCAAGCGTCCCGTCGCGACCGATTGTCGCACGACTTTGGCACAAACAACCGCACCCCGGGCTGGAACCCGAGGTGCGGCGACGTTCACAGGCGCTGAAGGCTACTCGTCGAGGTATCCGCGGAGGCGGTCGGTGGTCGAGGGGTGGCGAAGCTTGCGCAGCGCCTTCGCCTCGATCTGCCGGATGCGCTCGCGGGTGATGCCGAAGTCTCGTCCGACCTCTTCGAGGGTGCGGAACTGTCCGTCTTCGAGGCCATAGCGCAACACCACGATCCGCCGCTCGCGCTCGGTCAGCTTCGTCAGCGCGTCGGTAATCTGCGATTTCAGCATGCCATGGGCAGCGAGATCGATCGGCGCTACCAGCGAATCGTCCTCGATGAAGTCGCCCAGCAGGGCGTCGCCTTCCGAGCCAACCGGCGCCTCGAGCGAGACGGGATGACGGGAGACATCGAGTACCTGCCGCACCTTGTCGATGGAAACGCACATCGCAAGCGCGACCTCTTCGTGGGTTGGCTCCCGCTCGAAAATCTGCTGGAGTCGATGGGAGGTCTTCTTGACCCGGTTGATCGTCTCGCCAACGTGGACGGGCAGGCGAATGGTGCGGCTTTGGTCGGAAATCGCGCGGGTGATCGCCTGGCGGATCCACCATGTCGCGTAGGTGCTGAACTTGTAGCCGCGATGGTAATCGAACTTGTCGGTGGCCTTCATCAGGCCGATGTTGCCTTCCTGGATCAGGTCGAGGAAGGAAAGTCCGCGCCCGACGTACTTCTTGGCGACGGACACGACGAGCCGCAGGTTCGCCTGGATCAGGTGGGCGCGTGCCTTGTCGCCGTCTTCCTTGTCGGCCAGCAGATCGGCTCGCTCGGTGGGCGTCAGGCCCGGCTCCTCCAGCCGCGCGGCAGCCATCAAGCCGCGCTCCATACGCGTCGAAAGCCAGACCTCTTCCTCCATCGTCAGGAGGTCGGTCTCGCCGATCTCCTGCAGGTAGAGGCGTACTGAATCGCCAACACTCGACGCGATCGCGTCCTCATGGTCGGCCCGTCGGGCCTCCTTCCGGGCGCGGCGCTCGGCAACGCGACTGGCTGGACGCTGATCGACAACGTCGATCCCCTCAGCCACCAGCGCCGAGTAATAGTCTTCCAGCGTGTCGGTCGTCCCGTCGGCGCTGGAGAACGCCGCCGCGACGTCTTCCGACAACAGGTATCCCTGGTTTTTCCCTTTGGCGATTAGGCTCGAATCCATGGACGTGGTTCCACCTCTCGGATGAGCGCAGCGCGCATGCCAGCCTGCGGGCCGAGCAGGCGATACGCGAACGATCGGACTCCGAACCTGCGGGGGTTCGGATCGCGCGTGGTCAGGGGCGGCGGTGACCCTTCGCGTCGCGCCACCGTGCCGGGACAGCCCGGCACGGGTACAGAAAAAGCCCACGCCAGTGGCGACGGGCCTGCACCTATCTTATGGCGATCTGACGGTGGCATTCTCCACGGAAGCACGCTCCCCCCTCAAACTCGATGACCGTCTTGTATACAATGGTAGCGGAGGGGCCGCCCAAAATTCAACCCACGATATTCGGTATTGCGAATATCCCGATAACGCAAGCGCCCGCCGGGGTGTTCCGAGGTCGGACAACGCGGTGGAATTCGGGCCGGTGCTATACTTTGAAGCCGGTAATCGTGCCCCGCAACGACAGCGGTGTTCATAAGCTGAGTACAGGAGTCCCTCGCATGGCAGGACATTCCAAATGGTCAACCATCAAGCGCAAGAAGGGCGCAGCCGACGCCAAACGCGGCCAGCTCTTCACCAAGCTCGCCCGCGAGATCACCGTGGCGGCGCGCAGTGGCTTGCCTGACCCAGAGGCGAATGTCCGCCTTCGGCTCGCGATCCAGAAGGCGCGCGCCGAAAACATGCCGAAGGACAACATCGACCGGGCGGTCCAGCGCGCCGCTGGCGGCGCCGACGGCGCCAGCTTCGACGAGGTCTGGTACGAAGGATACGGCCCGGCCGGTGTGGCGCTGATGATCCACGCCATGACCGACAACCGCAACCGCACCGTGGCCGAGATTCGCGCCGCGTTGACGCGCTCCAACGGCACCCTCGGCGAGAACGGCAGCGTCGGCTGGATGTTCGACCAAATGGGCGCGATCGTGATCTCGGCCGGCGACCACGATCCGGATGAGATCTCGCTCGTCGCGATCGACGCCGGCGCCACCGATGTCGTCACCGAGGAGGGCGTCGTCGAGGTGTACACGGAGCCGCAGGATCTTCACCGCGTGCAGGAGGAGCTCTCCGGCGCCGGCTACGAGATCGACACCGCCGAGCTGACGATGAAGCCGAAGACGCTGATGTCGCCCGACACCGACGACGCCGTCAAGGCGATCCGCCTGCTCGAGAAGCTGGAGGACCTCGACGACGTCCAGACCGTTTACAGCAATCTCGACATCACCGACGAGGTGATGGCCGCCGTCAGCTAGGTCCGCATGCCCGAATCCGAAATCATCACCATCGGCATCGACCCCGGCACCGCCATCCTCGGCTACGGCGTGATCGCGGGCGATGGCGACGCGCGCCTCATCGACTACGGCGTCTTCGAGACGGCGAAGGACCGGGAGATGCCCGACCGCCTCGTCATCCTCTACGATGCCGTCACTCGCCTGATCGCCGAGCACGACCCCGACGAGCTCGCCGTCGAGCAACTCTTCTTCGCCCGTAATGTCACCACCGCGATCGCCGTCGGGCAGGCGCGCGGGGTAGTGCTCCTCGCCGCCGCCCAGCAGGGCGTGCCGGTGGCCGAATACAGCCCCTCCGAGATCAAGAGCGCCATCGTTGGCTACGGCAAGGCCGACAAGCGACAAATGCAGGAGATGGTCCGCATCATGCTCGGCCTCGACTCCGTGCCGCAACCCGACGATGCCGCCGACGCCCTTGCGATCGCGCTCTGCCACGCGCAGACCCGCCAGTTCACCGCCCACGTCGGCGGCAGCCGGTCGTGAGCAAGGGCGAGACCCGGCTCGACCTCGCCATGGTTGAGCGCGGGCTGGTCGAGAACCGCTCGAAGGCGAAAGCGCTCATCCTCGCCGGCGACGTGCTCGTCGACGACGTCCCAGTCACCCGTGCCGGCGCCGGTATCACCGCCAGCCAGGTGATCTCGCTGAAACAGAAGCCGCGCTTCGTTGGCCGTGGCGGCGAGAAGATCGACCACGCCCTCGACCGGTTCGAGGTCGATGTCACCGGCAAGGTCGTCGCCGACCTCGGCGCCTGCACGGGCGGATTCACCGACGCTGTGCTGCAGCGCGGCGCGGCGAAGGTCTACGCCATCGACGTCGGCTATGGCCAGCTCGACCTGCGGCTGCGCGACGACCCGCGCGTCGTCGTGATGGAGCGCACCAACGCTCGCTATCTCGAGGCGCTGCCGGACCCGATCGATGTCGTCGTGATCGACGTCTCGTTCATCTCGCTGGCGCTCATCTTCCCGGCGGTCGACCGCATTCTCGCGCCGGATGGGGTCGTCGTGCCGTTGATCAAGCCGCAGTTCGAAGCCGGCAAGCAGGAAGTGGGCAAGGGCGGAGTCGTCCGCGATCCGAAGATCCACCGCAAGGTACTGGAGAAGGTCGTCCACGACGCCGCCGCATCCGGCTTCCAGTGCGGTGGGCTGACGGCCTCGCCGCTGACCGGGCCCGCGGGAAATCACGAGTTCCTCGGGGTCTTCCGCCGCTCGCCCGAGCCGCTGGACAGCGATCGAATCGGCGCGATGATCGACCAGGCCCTGGCAGAGATTGGCGAGTGACGCTTTGAAGCGCCAGCGCCACAGGGGAACGGTGACATCGAGGAGGCAACACGCGTGAGGGACCCGTTCATCGACGTCGCCGCCGCGCTTCGCAACGATTCCGACGGAACCGACCCCACCAATGGCCCGATCGTCCGCATCGACAGCGATCGCGGCCGCCGAACCGGCATCCCCGAGGTCGTCCTTGCCGCCCACAAGCGCCCGGACGATCTCGCCGCGTCGATCAGTCGGCTTCTCGACGCCAACGGCCGCGTCCTCGTCTCCCGTCTCCGCGACGACCAGTGGGACACGCTCGACCGCTTCGCCCGCGAGGGGGTCGCGATAGAGCGGCACGAGCTCGCCAAGGCCGCCGTCGTCCACCGAACCGACGCCGATGTCAAACCGACCGGCGGCCGCATTGCCGTCATCTCCGCTGGCAGCTCCGATCGCCCGGTGGCCGAGGAGGCGGCGTTGATGGCGCGGGAGATGGGCGTCGAGGTCACCCGCGTGACCGACGTCGGGGTCGCAGGGCTCCACCGGCTCGTGCAGCCGCTGCGGGAGATCGTCGCGCGGGATGTCGACTGCATCATCGTCGCGGCAGGAATGGATGGCGCGCTTCCATCCGTCGTTGCGGGCCTGGTCGAGGCGCCGGTCATCGGATTGCCGGTCAGCGTCGGGTACGGCCACGGTGGAGCAGGGGAGGCAGCCCTGATGAGCATGCTCCAGAGCTGCGCGCCGGGCATCACTGTCGTCAATATCGACAATGGCATCGGCGCCGGATCGACTGCGGCCCTCATCGCCAACCGCATGGCCGCTGCCCGCCGGCGCGACTAGACGAAAACATCGCTTCCTGCGGCCGCTACCCCACCTGTCATCCGGAGGGGTTATGCCGCGTCGGCACCACCACGCATAAACCCCAGCGCCCGTCGCGCCGCCCCTGTGGCGGCTGGCGCTGGAGGTTCATAGCGAGCGAAGCCGAAAG
>CBFGRG010000203.1:0-6136 GCA_965651105.1 uncultured bacterium
GCCGCGCGCAGCTCCCAGAAGGGTAGGTTGGCGGTGTCGACCCTGGTCAGCGCGATGTAGCTCCGGGTGAAGGACTCCATCGCGCCCTCGTCCAGCGCCCAAAGCAGCTCGATTCGACAACCGGCGAGATCGACGAGCGGATCGCCGATGGCGGCGTCTTCCCAGTCGAGCACCGCCGCGATCTCGCCGTCGCGCCACATCACGTTGCCCGGCCAGAAGTCGCCGTGCAGCAGGGCAGGCGCGTTGACCGGCTCAAGCAGGCGTCGGCCGGACAGCGCCTCGCGGACCTGCGTCTCGAACGGGAGGCCCGGCAGGTCGGCCAGCGTGCCGGGGATCGGGTCGTCTCGACGGGGCAGGGCTGGGAGGTCCACCGCATCCAGGTCGATTGCGTGCAGCCGGGCGAGGTAGCGCGCGAGGCGCTCCAGCGAGGCATCGACGGCGTCCGGCGCGATCCCGGTCGAGCCGTCGACAAATGATGTCACCAGGCAGGGCTCACCAAAGATCTCGCCGGCCTGGTCGAGCAACAGCGGCTCAGGCACGGCAAGATCGCAGGCGTGGACTGCTGCCAGTATCCGGAATTCCGTGGTAGCGATGGTGGGGTTGTGCCCCTTGTCGATTGCGCCGTGGCGCCTGACGACGACCCGCTCGGTGCCACCGTCCGGCAGCGCCAGCTCGACCGCGGTGACGTGGGCCGAGACGCCGCCTTCGAGTTGCCGCCAGCCGGTAACCGCGCTGCCGGGGTGCAGCCGCTCGGCGAGGCGTTGATAGGGCTCGCGCTCGGCCATCACGAGAGCAGCCAGCCGAAGGTCTTCGACCGGGCGAGGCGGGTGACGACCCACAGACCGCAGGCGGCGCCGATCGCATCGGTGAGAACGTCGCGCCAGTCCGGCGTGCGGCCGGGGATGAAGCTCTGGTGCCACTCGTCGCTGATGCCGTAGAGGAGCGCAATGGCGAAGGCCAGCCCGATCCGCTGCCGTCCGCTCAGGTCGAAAATCCCCAGCGCCCACCAGGTGAGCGCGGCAAGCGCGAAGTAGACGCTGAAATGCCCGAGGACCGAGACGACCTGCCCCGAGAGGGATGGCACCTCGGGCAGCTTCGACTGGTGCGAGAGGAAGAAGATGACGCCCATGCAGGCGAGGGCCGGCAGGAGGCGCAGGGCGATGTCGAGGGCGGTCGGTTTGGCGGGCATGGTCACCATGGTGCGGTCGTCGAGCGTCGGCGGTTCCAACGCCTGACTATACACCGTGCGTTGCCCGGGACCGGGGCGGTATCAGCTCCGGCGCTTCGAGCGGCGGGTGCCGGGCACCGGAGCGTAGGGGTACATGTCGTCGATGTAGTCGAGGAAGTACCGGCCCTTCGATGGCGCCGCCATCAGCTCTTGGTAGATCTCCTCGCCGACCTCGCCATACCGGTAGAGACGCCCGTTCCGGAACTCCAGCTCGAGCACGCGCGTCGACGGGTCATACCCGACCGACCGCAGCATCGTCGACTCCACCTCCTTGCGCTGCATCTCGCACCTCCATGGCCCGCGGTTCCGACTGCCGTTCGAACAGCAATCGCCGGGCCACGGAGTGCCTCGCTGCCCGTGAAGGAGATGCACGTTCTCGATCGTCCCCTCCTGCGCCGCCAGCCGGTAGTGACAGCCGTCCAACTGGTCTCCACCGGCCGGGGCGCGGGCCGGACCTTCACATCCGGGCTAGATGACGGAGAATCCCTCGATCATGCCCATCAGGAAGTGCGGCATACCGGTTTCGACGTCGGGGATGAAGCAGATCGCGACGTGCGCGCCGGGTTCGAGCTCCGCCTCCAGGAAGTTGATGGCGCCCTGGCTCATCGGCGCGGTGCCGGCGACCGCCATGAACGGCGGGCCCGCGGCCGCGTCCGGGGTGGCGTCGCCCTCGCCGGTGAGGATCGCCATCAGGCCATCGACATCGAGTCCCTCGGCGAGCCGCAGGATCACCAGCTCGTGCAGCTGCGGACCCGCGTTGATCACCTCCCAGGTGATCGGGCCAGCGGCGACCTCGGCTGGCAGGTCGTTGAATGCCATGTCGATCAGCGAGACCGTCGCGTCCGTCGCGGGCGCGTCCAGCGCGGCATCGCTCTCGGTCACCTCCAGCGGCGCGACCATGCCGTGGGCAGCGTGCGGCACACCGTTCTCATCGGGAACGACGCAGACCGCCACGTAGGCGCCGGGATCGAGCCAGGCGATCACCGAGGCGGCTCCACCCGGTCCGGCGTTCGGCCCGCCGTAGGCGCTGCTGACACCGAGGACCGCGCCGAGGTCGCCCGACATGAGGGCTTCCTGGAACTGCTCCGGGGTGGCGTCGTCGTTGATGCGGAAGAAGATGGCGTGGTGGTCCGCCTGCCCCTGGTTGTCGAGGGTCAGGCGCGTGTACCCGCTCTCGGCTGTGGCGGCCATGTCGAATGCGTGGTCGGTCGCGATGATCGTCAGCTCGGGGTAGTCTGCGTCCTGCGCGGTGACGGTGCGCAGCACGGGGAACCCCGCAGCGAGAGCGGCGGAAGCGACGGCGGCGGTGGTCACGAACGAGCGGCGGGTTGTAGTGAACTGCATGCTGAAAAGACTCCTCTGGAGGGTGTGCAACGATAATCGGGCACCAGTCGTGCCTGCGACGGGAAGACGTGCCGATTCACCGGCGGGGCCCGGTTTCTCGCGCGCCGGCGAATCTGGAGTTGGGTCATGCCTCTGGCTTGATGTTCTGGTTGAGGCGGAACAGGTTGGTTGGATCCCAGGATGATTTCAGGCGCGCGAGCCGGTCGTAGGTGTCAGCGCCGTAGGCGGCTCGCACGCGGGTGGTGCCCTCGGTTCCGAGCGCGTTCACGTAGACACCACCGGAGCTGATCGGCTCCAGCCGGGCGTGCAGCGCTCGCACCCAGGCGACGTTGGCGTCGCTCTGCCGGGCGTCTTCCCATGCGCCGATGATCCAGACGAGGAACGGCTCTTCCCGGTGCGGAAAGGCGGTGGCATTTGGCGCCACGCGCGCCACGGCGCCACCCATCGCCCCGAGAATCACGATCGTGCGCGGGCTCGCCACCGACTTCACCTGCTCGGTGAGCGCGTCGATGCCGCCCCGAATCTCGCGGAGGAAGCTCGATTTCTCGTAGTAGTGGAGCCTGTGCGGCGCCGCGTCGTCGAGGGTTTGCTGCCGAACGGTGAAGGGCATTGGGCCGAGCATGTCGAGAAGCGGCGAGCCGTGCTCGCGCAGCGGCTGAACCACCCGGTCACCCTCGTCGAGGTCGCCCGCATAGCAGCAATCGACGACGATGACCTGCCGGCCCCAGAGGTGCTCGGGGAAGGGCCCGCTGGGCGGCACCGTGAGAAAGACGGCGAACGAGGTGAGCTCATCCGGCGCCGTGCGCATGAACGACTCCCAGAAGGCAAGCACCTCGGCGGCATCTTCGATGTCGTGCAGGATCGGCCCTCCCAGCACCATCGGTCCGACCTCGACCAGCTCGAATTCGAAGGTCGTGACGACACCGAAGTTGCCACCGCCGCCGCGCACGCCCCAGAAGAGGTCGGGGTGCTCGATCGCGCTGGCCCGAACCTGCTGGCCATCCGCGGTGACCAGCTCGACGGCCCGCAAGTGGTCGATCGTCAGGCCGAACTTGCGCATCAACCAGCCGGTTCCGCCGCCAAGGGTGAGTCCCGCGACACCGGTATGCGAAACCTGACCCGCGGGTACGGCCAGCCCATGCGCCTGGGCGGCGGCATCGAGCTCTCCGAGCAAGACACCTGACTCGACGCGAGCGATGCGCGTCCCGGGGTCGATATCGATCGCTTTCATCGGTGAGAGGTCGAGCAGCAAGCCGTCATCACAGGTGCCGTAGCCGGCGGCGCTGTGCCCACCGCCACGGACGGCGAGGGTGAGGCCGTGACTGCGTGCAAAGTGGATGCCGGTGACGACGTCGTTGGCGTCCTCGCAACGGACGATGAGCGCTGGGCGGCGGTCGTGCATGGCGTTCCAGACGCTTCGGGTATCGTCATAGGCCGGATCGTCCGGCAGGATTACGGTGCCTGAAAGACTCTCGCGCAAATCCTGAAGCGTTGCATCTCCCAACGTTCGTGCCGCGGTCGCCATGAGTTGCTCCTTGTCGCCGCTGAAGACCTGTCGTGGCGCCGTGGCGCCGGGGACCCAGTTCACAGCGTAGGGAGTCGGGCTTATGCCGCGCTTTTGCGATGGCGTATTTCGGGCTTATTTCCGGGTGAAGAGCTCGGTCATCGGGTCGACCAGGTCGGTTGTTCGTCCCTCCTCGAGGAGCGAGCTGAACCGTGCGACGCCGAGGGCGGAGCGAGATGTGTCGCGAACCGC
Organism: uncultured bacterium; assembly: GCA_965651105.1. GTDB lineage: Bacteria > Chloroflexota > Chloroflexia > Thermomicrobiales > UBA6265 > JACCVC01. Next base: position 4,329 of record CBFGRG010000203.1, read on the forward strand.
GCGGGCGACGTCGGCGTCGCCTTCGGGAAGCGAGGTGCCGACCTGGTCGAGGAGGTGCTCGACGCGGCCCAGCAAACGAGTTGACGCGGTCATGTGACCCTCGCTGGCGGCGACAGCGGCGAGCCCAACGAGCGAACAGGCCGTTCCATGGCCGAACTCGCGCTTCCGGAAGATGTCGTATCCCTCCGCGAAGTGACGGGCGGCTGCCGACGGATCGTCCTGCAGCAGGGCCACGTGCCCGAGATCGCGCAGGATCCAGGCGGCGCTCACATGCTGGCCGATTTCGTAGGCGAGGGCGGCCGCCTCCGCGCCGAGCTGGCTGGCGCGATCGAGATCGCCCTGCGCCCGGCAGATTTCGACGATCAGCCCCATTGCTTGCACCGCCTGCCATTGGTTACGGGCCGTCCGGCTGGCGGCAACCGCCTGCTCGGCGAGTGCGAGGGTGCCGCGCTCGCCACGGCGGAACGCGATGCGGGCGAGCTCGGTGAGCGCGGCAGCCCGGCCCCAGAGATCGCCGCATGCGTCGAACGACGTAGCGGCTTCGGTGAAGACCCGATGCGCGGTGTCGAGCTCGCCGGCCTCGCCCGTGGCGAAGCCGAGCGCGAGGCTGGCGAGGGCGCGAGCCCATGGATCGTCGGTCGCCTGTGCGCATTCGTGCGCCTGCCACGCGAGCGGGAGAGCGGCATTCGGTCCCTGGCGAAAGAGCTGCTTCCAGACGAGCCATGTGCGGGCAAGACCCTCGCTGGCATCGTCACCGTGCCGCTCGGCGAGCGCGGCCGCTTCTCGTAGCCAGGGGGCGCCGTCGTCGTACCACGATTGGGCTACGCACAGCACCCCGCCGCCGAGCAGGACGCCGATTCGCGCCGGGCCGGTGCTCTTGCGGGACCGTTCGATCGAGGTTCGCACCTGGCTGAGGCCCTCGAAAAACAGCGCCGATCGATGCCAGTACCACGAGAGACTGGCGACGAGCTCGAGCTCGCGCTCCAACTCGTCGGTCGCGCGATACCACTGGATGGCCGCGCGCAGGTTTCGGCGCTCGGCATGGAGGCGCTCCAGCCACGCGATCTGGTCCGGGCCGCGAAGGTGCGCGGCCGCGGTTGTTGCCAGGGCATGGAAATGCTCGGCGTGGCGGGCCGCCGTGGCGTCGCGATCACCGGCCTCCAGGAGCTGATCGGCGGCGAAGGCGTGAATCGACTCCAGCAGCCGGTACCGGGTGACCGGCCCGGCGGGCTCCGCCACGAGCAGGGATTTGTCCACCAGCCGGGCGATCAGGTCGAGCACCGAGCCTGCCGGCAGATCATCGCCGCCGGCGACGTGCTCGGCTGCCTCGAGGTCGAATGACCTCGGAAACACGGCGAGGCGGCGGAAGGCAAGCTGCTCGTCGGAATCCAGCAGGTCGTGGCTCCACCCGATCGCATCCTTCAGGGTCTGCTGGCGTGTCGGCGCGATGCGGCTGCCGGACGCAAGCAGGTTGAACCGGTCGTCGAGACGGGCGGCGATCTCCTGGTTCGTGAGTGCCCGCGCGCGAGCGGCGGCGAGCTCGACCGCCAGCGGGATGCCGTCCAGCCGGTGGCAGATTTGCACCAGCGCCTCCGCGTCGGTGTCATCGATCTCGAAGTCGGGCCGGGCGGCGCGAGCGCGTTGCAGGTAGAGCTGCACGCACTCGGAGTGCTGGAGTGTATCGAGGGTGCGGGCCTCCCGGTCGGGCAGTGACAGTGACGGCACGAGCCAGGTGGTCTCGCCGGGAACCCGCAGCGGCTCGCGACTGGTAGTGAGCGCACGAACGCGCGGCGCGCGCTCGAGCAGGC
>CBFGRG010000204.1:0-6110 GCA_965651105.1 uncultured bacterium
GTTGCTCGATGGTGCTGACCAGGCGGGCGTAGAAGGGGTTGGATGGGTTCGTGATGACCAGTCCCAGCGCCATGGCCGAGCCCATCACCAGCGATCGTGCCATCGCATTGGGCACGTAGCCCAGCCGGTTGGCCTCGGCCCTAATTCGGGCACGGGTTTGCTCGCTCACCGCATCCTTGCCCGCCAGCGCGCGGGAAACCGTATTTACTGACAGTCCGAGCGATGCGGCAATGTCCTTGAGCGTCGCGCGCCGGGCAGCGTTCGTGGCGCTGCCGATCCGCTGCTCGTCCTTTCGATCTTCGTGGTTACCGCCCGTCATCGCCCCGCCCCCTCCATCGCCGCCATCCAATGGTGAAGCGGATCGCCTCGTCGCTCGAGCTCTTCCTGCAAACGCCCATACATGTGGTTTCGGATCTCGGCAAGCTCGGGATGATCATATCGATTGTGGAGCTCGTCAGGGTCGACTGCGAGGTCGTACAGCTCATTGACGTCCCCCGGATTCACGACCAGCTTGTACCGATCCGTTCGGAGCATGCGCTGCGGATACGGGAAATGGAGGCCATGGAACTCGGCGAGGATGGTGTCTCGCCATGACGTGCGGTCATCCCCACGGATCAGCGGCACGAGGCTGCAACCGTCCATATGCTCGGGGATTGGCACTCCGGCGAGATCAAGCACGGTCGGCGGCACATCGAGAAGCGATGCGAGGCGGGACTCGATGCGATGTGCCGGAGCCCCGGGCAGACGAGCGATCAGTGGGATGCGATAGATATCGTCGTACATCGCCGGCCCCTTCGAGTGGAGACGATGGGATCCGGTGAATTCGCCGTGATCGGCCGTAAAGAGGAGTGCCGTTGAGTCCCAAAGCCCGAGGCATTTCACTGCATCAACGATGCGCTGGATCTGTGCGTCGATCATTGCGACGTACCCGTGGTACGCCGCGATGAGCCGGCGCCAGGTGTCGAGCGAGAGTGAGTCGAACCCCCAGTATTCGGAGTAGCTTTTCTGGATACGTGGCTTGCCGGCAAACGTTTCGGCGATGGAGCCCGGCAGCTCAACGCTGCCGGTGTCGAATCGCTCGAACCACTCCCTCGGGATGCAGTAGGGGAGATGCGGACCGAACCAGTGCACGCCGAGGTAAAACGGCTGGCGACTCGTGTGCCAGGTTTCCGCGAGGTCTCGGAGCTGGTCGATCGCCTGGTCGGCAAGGAATGCGTCGAACGTGGCCTCGGTTGGTTGCTCGACGATTCCTGCCAGCAGCCGGCCCGGCTTTCCGTCATGCGCTGGCAGGCGAACCTCGTCGCTGAGCCGGAATGGCGGCAGCCCCCGCTCCGCCAGCCATGCCGAGTATGTGGGGTGCTCGACCGGATTCTCCCAGCCGTCGTAGTGCACACCCTCGAACCCGAACGCTTCCGGGCCACGTTTCGCGCCGACGTGCCACTTTCCCACATGATGGACGCGATACCCGACGTCGCGGAGCGCCCACGCGAACGACGGATACGTGTCGCCGAGCTCGCGAGCCTGCCCGGCACCGAGCTCGGCATTGGCAACGAGTCCATGGCGGAATGGGAGCACGCCGGTCACGAGTGATGCCCGCGCCGGTCCGCAGATCGCGGTTGGCGTGAATGCGGCGTCGAAGCGTGTTCCGGCTGAGGCGAGGGCATCCAGTGCCGGAGTTTCGCACGCCGCGCCTCCATAACACCCGATGGTGTCGACCCGATGCTGATCGGTCATCAGCAGCACGATATTCGCGGGTGGCTCCATCGATTCTGTCGACACGCCCGAATCTCCCGGCTGCCTGGCAAGCAGTCGTGTCAGTCGGCCGGTGCCGCCGCCACGCCCACGACCCGATCCCTGACGGCTTCACCGAGCCACGCTCCCTGCTCGACCAGTGTCTTCTGCAGCGCCGGGATCGAAACCTCCCGAGGCTCGACGCCGGCCTGCACCGCGAGCGCGGCGGCGGCTCCGGCGGCCTCGCCCATTGCGAACGAGGGCGGCATCACGCGCGTCGCGCCCTGAGCCTCATGTGTCGCCGAGAGCGACCGCCCCGCCACGAGCACGCCGTCGAGCCCGGCCGGGATCAGGCTCCGGAAGGGGATCTGGTAGATGTTGGCGGTCGTGTAGCGGTCGCCCACGCCGCCGCTGTCGTCGGTCGGGCTGTGAATGTCGACCGGGTAGCCGCAAAGCGCGATAACGTCGTCGAACTCCCGGCCGGTCGCGAGATCTTCGATCGTGAGCTGGTAGTCGCCGACGATGCGGCGCGTCTCGCGCACGCCGACCATCGCGGCGGTGTCCAGCAGGGTGGCGTTCTCGAACCCCGGCAGCCACTTGCGGAAGAATTTCATCAGGCCGTCGACCTGCCTTCGTCCCTCGATCTCGCCGGTTGTCAGATCGCGGACATCGGTGCCGTCGAGCCGGTGCATCCGGCTCGTGTTGATCCGCCACACGCCGGGATCGAGCGTCTTGTACAGGCCGATGCCGCGCCGCTGGACCGGGAACTCGCCGGCCTCGCGGGCCTTTGCCACGATCGAGGCGAAGGGGCGGAAGTCGTCCGTATGCTCCGCGACGTAGGCGCGCACCACGTCATCGTCGACGTTGGCGACGCGGAAGAACATCGTCATCGGTTGTGTCAGTCCGTCCTCGTCGCGGCCCTGCTCATACCGCGCGCCGCCCCGGATGGCGACGTCCGCGTCCGCCGAGCAGTCGACCGTCACGCCCGCCCGGAACGCCTCCAGGCCGGATTTGCTCGCCGTTATCACCCCACGCACGCTGGCGCCATCGGTGATCGTGTCGGCGACGAAGGTGTGAAGCTGGAGCCTGACTCCCGCCTCGAGAAGCATCTCGGTCGCGCAGAGCTTGACCGCTTCCGGATCGAACGGCGTCACCCGGGCGTGGCCGTGTTCGATGAAGCCGCAGTACTCGCTGCTGGCGGGGATCCCGGATGGGTGCAGCGCCCCGCCGATCGCCTCCATGCGAAGCACGAGCTCCTCGAAGACGCCCTTGATCAGCTGCTGCTCGCCGTCGAGGCTGTAGGAGGTCATGCACGGTCCGACGAGCCCCGCCGTGAGGTTGCCGCCGACAAAGCCGTTTTTCTCGATCAGGGTCGTGCTGGCGCCGTTGCGCGCGCTGGAGATCGCCGCGGCGATCCCCGCCGGCCCGGCACCGACAACCAGCACGTCGCTGTCGCTGGCGACCGGTACATCGGCTTCGTACCGGATCGTGTCCGTGTCGCGTGCGTTCGGGGTGGAATCAGGCATCATGGGTCCTTTCTGGATCGAGCTATCCGATCGTCGTCAGGTCGAAAGCGCCGGCACCATGCCGGCGGCGTCGGCCATCGCCTCGTCAATGGCCCGGAGCGCGGTTGGGTCGAGCGGCGCAGACGCCGCCACCGCCGCCTCCCGGATCTCCGCCGGGGTTCTCGCGCCGACGAGCGCCACGGTGATGGCAGCGTCCGCCAAAACCCAGCGCAAGGCAAGCTGCGGCAGCGTGATGCCGGTCGACGCGGCAATGCCGGCGAGGCGCTCGACCACGCCAAGGTTTTGCGCGCGGTTCTCCTGGGTAAGCAGCGGCTGGCCGAAGATCACTCCCGATGCGCGCCAGTCGGTCGCATCGAAGACGGTGTCCGCGGTCAATGTGCCGGTGAGCAGGCCGTGGGCGAGCGATCCGTAGGCCATCACCCCGGCGCCCAGCTCGCGACAGGTGTCGAAGGCCGAGCGGGCCCAGCGCCGGTCGAAAAGGTGGTAGCTGACCTGGTTGGCGACAAGCGGGACGTCGCCGAGCGCCTCGGCGAGCTCGCGGAACGCCTCGCCGGTGTAGTTCGACACGCCGATGCGGCGCGTCTTGCCGGATTCCAGGAGGGTTCGGAGCGCCTCCGCCGTGCGATCGGCCGGCATCGCCGTGTCCGGCCAGTGGATCAGGAACAGGTCGACGTGATCGGTTCGCAGGCGGCGGAGGCTGTCGTCCAGCACCGATTCGAGGTGGCCCAGGCTGCCGTCATGACGAAGCACTTCGCTCTTCTCGTTCCACACCAGGCCGCCCTTGGTGACGAGTGTGACGTCGTCACGGTGTCCCGCCAGCGCCTCGCCGAGGAGCTCCTCGGCGTGCCCGTTGCCGTACGAGGGCGCCGTGTCGAAGCAGGTGACCCCGGCGTCGAGCGCGGCCGCGATCGTCTTTCTCGCGTTCGCGTCGTCGCTCTGGCCGTAGCGCGCGCCGCCGAGGGGCCATGTGCCGAGCCCGATCGCGGAAGTTTCGAGGTCAGACTGTCCGAATCGCCGGTGTTCCATGCAGCGTCATCCCTTGCTAGAGACGAGGGTCGAGATAGTCGCGCAACCGGTCGCCGAAGACGCCGATGGCCAGTACCACCAGGCTCAACGCCAGCCCGGGCATGGTCGAAATCCACCAGGCATCGTTGAGGTAGTCGCGCCCGTTGGCGACGCTGCGGCCCCACGATGGCTGATCGGCCGGTGAGCCCAGCCCGAGGTAGCTCAGCGACGCCTCGGCGATGATCACCAGGCCGACCTCGACGGTGGCGATCACGATCAGCGGGGCGATGGTCGATGGCACGATGTGATGGATCAGCATGCGCCGGTTGTCCGCCCCCATCGCGCGTGCCGCAAGCACATAGTCGCGCTCCTTCGCCGAAAGCGTCGCCGCTCGCGCGACCCGGCCAAACGTCACCCAGCGGGTGAGCGCCAGCGCGAGGATGACGTTGAGCACGCTCGGACCGAGCAGGGCGGTGATCAGGATCGCCAGCAGGATGGATGGGAAGGCGAGCTGGATATCCGCCAGCCGCATCAGCACCGTGTCGATCCACCCTCCCTCGAATCCGGCGATGACTCCGGCCACCAGGCCGATCAGCCCGGCGAGCAGGATGGTCGCCGCGCCGACGAGCAGCGAGATCCGCGCCCCCTGGAGTACCTGGGCGAGGACGTCCTGGCCGACCTGGTCGGTGCCCAGCCACGCCCGGCTGCCGTCTGACAGCACCGTGCCGGGAGGCTCCAGGCGGGCGGTGATGTTCACCCGCACCGGGTTGTAATCGACCAGCATCGGGCCGACGATCGCCGCGACGATGAAGGCGATCACCGGGAGGCTCCACAGGATGAGACGGAAGCGCCGCGAGCTGCTGAGCGAGCGGGCACGTTGCGACTCGGCGCGATCGGCATCCTCGCCGAGCGTGACCGGCTCCGTATCGTCGTGGGTGCGGCCGGGAGAGCGTGTGGCGTGCATCACTGGATCCTGACTCTGGGGTCGAGGAACCCGTAGCTCAGGTCGACGAGCAGATTGATGAGGATGAAGCTCGCCGTGATGAACAGGATAGCGACCTGCACCAGCGGGTAGTCCCGCTGGTTGATCGCGTCGACCAGCAGCCGGCCAATACCTGGCCAGCCGAACACCGTCTCGACGATGACCGCGCCGCCCAGCAGGTTGCCGATCTGGAGCCCGATGACGGTGATGACCGGAATCAGCATGTTGCGCATCGCGTGGCGCATCAGCACCGTCCGCGGGCTCAGCCCCTTGGCCCGGGCGGTGCGAACGTAGTCTTCATACAGCACATCGAGCAGGCCACTGCGGATCAGCCGGGTCAGCACCCCGATCAGGGGCATTGCCAGCGTGATCGCCGGCAATACCAGGTGCGACCAGCCCGACGAGCCTGAGCTGGGCAACCACTGAAGCTGCCGGGCGAACACGAGGATCAACATGATGCCCAGCCAGAAACTGGGCACCGACTGCCCCAGCAGCGACAGCACAGAGATCAGCCCATCCAGCGGCGAGCCGCGTCTCAGCGCCGCGACGATGCCAAGCGGGAAGCTGACGGCGAGTCCGATCACGGCTGCCGCCGCGGCCAGCCGGGCGGTTGCCGCGACCCGCGACGCGACTTCCGAGGCGACCGGGCGGTTCAGCCAGAGGGAGGTGCCGAAGTCCATGCGCGCGACGTCGCTGAGGTACCGGCCGTACTGGACCGGAATTGACTCGTCGAGCCCGAGCCGGTCACGCAGCGCGGCGATATCTGGCTCCGTGCCTCCTGGGCCTACCATCATCGCGGCGGGGTCGCCCGGCACGATCCGGACCGCGAGGAATACGATGGTGAGGGCGCCCCAGAGCACGAACAG
>CBFGRG010000205.1:0-6096 GCA_965651105.1 uncultured bacterium
CAGAGATCCTTCGGCTCCGGTGCTGTGCACCTCCGCTCAGGATGACACGCGAGTCTTGGTCGCGGGAATCGGGCGCTGGTGGCCCTGGTTCCGAGCCGTCAGGGACCGCGCATGACGGTGGAGCCTGCGCGCGTGCAACGGCTGGCCCGAGCCGGGCGCAGTCACGTCCCCTCCCCGGCCCTCGGGATGTGGGGAACGATAAGGCTGAATACCCGGATTCCGTATCAGGCATCCGGAGCCGGCACGATGAGGATATCCCCGGACACCACCGGGCCCTCGACGCCGTAGGAGTAGTTGGCGCAGTCGCAGGCGCTCTGCTCCTCTCCCTCCAGGAAAGGGGCAGCGGCCTCGCCAACAGCGAGGTGAAAGGTATCCTCGCCACTGCCGGCGCCACCGAGATCCTCGACCTCCAATACGAACAACGCGGTTTGCCCGCCGGCCGAGGCCCAGCCAACCAGCCGGCGACCCGAGTCGCTGCCCTCCGCGATCGGTTCGAGCCGGTTGAGCTGGGTCGACTGGAGAATCGTCGGATTGCCCGGCTGGGTCATGTCGCGCAACGTCAGCTCGCCCGTGACCGTCCCCTCCGCGTCGACGCTCGCCACCAGACCGAAGTCGATGGTCCCGAGCGCCGTCTCGATCGCGCCACCCCCGGCAACGAGCTCTCCCGCCCCCGCGCGTTCCTGCGCGACGATGGCGCCGGGCAGCGTCAGCCCCGCGATCGCGGACGCTCCGGCGCCCAGCATGGCACGACGGTTGATGTGCATGGTCGTGTCCCTTCCCCACCGGCCAGACGCCGGGTTTTACCGCGTTCACCTCCCCTATGAGGCGGCGATCGCAGTCAGCTCGTCTCGCTCTTCCGGTGTCATCACCCATCCAGCTGCCCGGATGTTGGCGTCGATCTGGTCCGGCCGGCGCGCCCCGGCGATGACGGACGGCACCACCGGGTGCGCCAGCAACCAGGCGATCGCCGCCTCGGCGACGGTGTGACCACGTTCCTCCGCCCACGCCCTCACGCGTTCGGTGCGCGCCAGTTTGTCGTCGGTCAGCCGATCTCGCATGCGCGAGAGATCGCCGATGCGGGTACCAGCCTCCGGTTCCACGCCGGGCCGGTACTTGCCGGTGAGGATCCCCGACGCAAGCGGGGTGTACGGGATGATGCCGACTCCCAGCGCCGCCGCGGCCTCCTCCAGCTCCGGGCTGTCGAGCCCGTCGAGCAGGTTCCAGCGGTTTTGCACCGCGGTCCAGTGCTCCAGCCGCTGCAGGCGGCTCGCGCCCATCCCGTACGCCACCTCCCACGCCCGGAAGTTTGAGCAGCCGATGTAGCGCACCTTGCCCTGACGGACGAGATCGTCCATCGCGCTCAGCGTCTCCTCGATCGGCGTGTTGGCGTCGGGCCGGTGGGCGTAGAAAAGGTCGATGTAGTCGGTGCCGAGCCGCCGCAGCGAATCCTCCGCCGCCTGCGTCACCCAGCGCCGAGATAGCCCGCCGGCGTGCGGACCGGCCTCCAGCGGAATACCGCACTTCGTCGCGATCACCACCTGCTCGCGCCGCCCGGCGACCGCCTGCCCGACCAGCTCCTCCGAGCGCCCCTGCGAGTAGACGTCGGCGGTGTCGATGAAGGTGATCCCGCTGTCGATGGCGTGCTGAATGGTCCGCACGGCCTCATCGCCGTCCACCGTCGCGCCGAAGGTGTTGCCACCGAGGCCGATCGCCGAAACGGTCAGTCCGCTGATACCTATGCGTCGCTGCTCCATGTTCCCTCCGCATCATGCTGCCGTTTGACGACACAACCCTCGGATTGTAGAGCCGGACCGCCCGCCGCACCATCGGCACAGCCGATTTCTGGCCAGATGACCCAATTACGACCTTTGTACGATGCGTCATCCCAGTTCGATCGAGCATGCTGGATGGGCATCGACCATCTGGACCTGGAGCGCTGTTGCATCGCATCCAGAGAGCGCATCAGCATCATCTATCGATTCACGATGTTCTTGACGTTCGCTTGACGGTTGATGACGACCATGAAGCACGTGTCAGGTCGTGACGAACAAGGAGGCAAGCGGGACCGCGTGGCATGACCCGAGCCAACCAGGCACTCACCGAAAGGACAAACGCATGGCAACCAACACCCAACGCACGCCAACCGCGACACTCGATCGCGAGCGCATCGAGGAGCTTCGCGAAGAGCTGGGCGGAGCGGTGTTCACACCCGGCGAGGCGGGATACATCGCCGCCATTTCGCTCTGGAACGGCATGATCGAGGGACACCCCTCCCTCGTGGTGCAGCCTGCCGGTGTGAGCGACGTGATGCGCGCCATCGCCTTCGCACGGGCGCACGGCCTCGAGCTTTCGGTCAAGGGCGGCGGTCACAACGTTGCCGGTCTCGCCACAACGGACGGTGGATTGATGCTCGATCTCGCGCAGATGCGCCACGTCCGCGTCGATCCCGAGCGGCGCACCGCGCGGGTCGCAGGCGCCAGGTGGGCCGACCTGGACCGGGAAGCCGGTGCCTTCGGCCTCGCCACGACCGGCGGCGTCATCTCGACGACCGGCGTGGCGGGCCTCACCCTCGGCGGTGGCGTCGGCTGGCTGATCGGCAAGCACGGGCTGGCGAGCGACAACCTCCGCTCGGTGGATGTTGTCACCGCCACGGGCGAGCTGGTAACCGCCAGCGCGGAAACGCACCCCGACCTGTTCTGGGCGTTGCGCGGCGGTGGCGGCAACTTCGGCGTCGCAACATCGTTCGAATTCGACCTGCACCCGCAACCGATGGTCTACGCCGGCATGGTCGCGCACCCGCCGGATCGGGCACGCGAGGTGCTGGATCTCTTCCGCACGGTGTCGGCGAGCGCACCGGACGAGCTGACCGCCTACTGCGGGGTGCTGGCCGAGCCGGAGCACGGGCAGCGCATCGCGGGAATCCCTTTCTGCTGGTCGGGCGACATGGATCGCGCGGAGGAAGTCCTCAAGCCCATCCTCGAGTTCGGCCCGCCGGTGATGACGATGGCCGGCCCGATGCCCTACGCGGCCTGGAACGGCGCGAACGACGCCCTGTTCCCGCATGGTCGCCGCTACTACTGGAAGAGCGCGGTGATGCATGAGCTCGACGACGCGGTGCTCGACGCCGTCGCCGAGTTTGGCGCCAACGCGCCACTGCAATGGTTGAACGCGACGATCGAGTGCTACGCCGGCGAGATGAACCGGATTGCGGCGGATGCGACGGCGTTCCCGCACCGGGATGCGCGCTACCAGCTCGTGATCGTCGGCGCGTGGGATGAGCCCGAGGAGGATGCGATCGGCCGCAAGTGGGTCCGCGACCTGCACGAGGCGGTCGCCCCCTACGCCAAGGACGGCGACTACCTGAATTTCGTCGCCCTCGACGGTGTCGACAGGCAGGAACGCATTCGCGCGGGATACGGCTCCCACTGGGATCGCCTGGTGGAGATCAAGCGCCGCTACGATCCGGAGAACATCTTCCACCGCAACAACAATGTGACGCCGTAACCGGCTCCCGTAGCGGCGACCAGGCCGCGCATCCACCGTTCGGTGGAGTCAGGCCTCGCAGCGGCAATGTCGCCTGATTGACAAGGATTGAAGGCGACATTGCCGGCTTCGACGACATCACCCATCACCTCGGGTGCGCCGTCAAAGCCTGTGCTGAGCGGAGCGTAGTATCGCTGCTACGGACGTTGGCGGAAATGGGATCAGGGGTGCCCGTCGATCTCGACGGTCGCGCCGATGACAACGCAGGAGTTGCCGGGCAGCGCCGCCATGCCCGGCGACACCCGCGCGTGGTGACCGATCTCCTCGCCGAACAGCTCGAGAATGAACTCCGAAAAGCCGTTCGTGACCGCGCTCGTCTGTGCGAAGCCGGGATCGGCGTTGACCATCGCCGTCACGCTCAGCCACGCCGAGATCCGATCGAGATCGCCCAGCTCCCGTTTCAGCGTCGCCAGCAGCGACAGCGCGCAGCCCTTCGCCACCTCCCGCGCATCCTCGATCGATACCTCGGAGGGCACCTTGCCGAACGGTCCGGCGCTGGTTCCATCCGGGTTCCGGGCGGATTGCCCGGACAGATAGGCGATACCGTTGCGGACGCGGATCCAGTTCGGTGGCGTGCTGCCGGCCGGGAAGCCGGTCACCTCGGGCGGCAGCACCAGCCCCATCTCCTCCAGCTTTCGCTCGATATGCATCGGAACGTGACCCCATTTCGTTGTGCCGCCCGTGTGGCTGCCAAAGTGCGGGAGGAGGCAGGCTCCTCCCCTACGACGCTGCGTCCGCGGCATCTGCCTGCCGGCGCAGGAAGGCCGCCGTGGCGGCATCCGCCGGGAAGAATGACTCGATCGCCAGCTCGGAGACTGTGATGTCGACCGGCGTGCCGAACACCGTTGTCGCCGAGTAGAACGCCAGCACATCATCGCCGACTTCGAGCTCCAGTGGAATCGCCACGCTGCGGGCGATCGGGGCCGGCCGTGTCCCCTCGGTGCGGGAACGCGGCGTGACCGGGTAGCGCCGCACCTCCTCGACCAGCTCGATCAGCTCCGGCGCGCCGGTGATGGCGAGCTCATGCTCCAGACGCCCGAGCAGCGCATCGCGCAGCTCCGCCAGGTTGTGAATGCGCGACGCGACGCCGTCCGGGTGCAGCGCCAGCCGGATCACGTTTACCGGTGGCTCCAGCAGCGCCGGGTCGGCGCCGGCCAATAGTATTGCGGCGCTTCGGTTGGCACTCAGCAGGTTCCAGCCGCGATCGATCACCAGCGCGGGCACCGGCTCGTGCCCGGCGAGGATCAGCTCGACCGCCTCGCGCACCGCCGCCAGCTCCGGATCGTCCAGCGACCGTTCGGGGAAGACCGGCGCATAGCCCGCCGAGACCAGCAGCGTGTTTTGCTCGCGCGGCGGCACCTCGAGTTGGCGAGCGAGGCGGGTCACCATCTCCCGGCTTGGGCGCGAGCGCCCGGTTTCAACGAAGCTCAGGTGCCGCGCCGAAACCTCCGCCTCCAGCGCGAGATCGAGCTGGCTCATGCGCCTGCGTTGTCGCCAGTCGCGCAGCAAGGCGCCGAAGTGGGGCTGTGACATGATCATGCTCCGATCCTGCACGGCGAGCGCCGCCAACGCCATTACCCGCGAGGTAATTGTTTCACCTCCGCGCGGCCGGCACCATGGGAGCCATCGAGCCGGCACGGTCGGGTGACCACAGGCCGGCACCGATCCCAACGGAGGGCACATGGACACGACAACGATCGTCGATCGCTACCTCGCCATCTGGAACGAGACCGACCCCGACCGCCGCCGGGCACTCATCGCGCAAACGTGGGCGGAGGATGGCCGCTACACCGACCCGGTGTTCGCCAGCGCCGGCCACGACGAGATCGACGCGATGGTCGGCGCATTTCACGGGCAGTTTCCCGGCCTGCGATTCGTCCGCACCGGCGAGATCGAGGCACATCACGACCGCATCCGCTTCACCTGGGATCTGCTCGACGCGGGCGGCGCGCGGCAGGCCGCCGGCACGGATGTCGCCGTCGTGACCGGCGACGGCCGACTGCTGGACGTCACCGGATTCTTCGACCTGGCGCCGGTCCTGCCGGACGCTGTCACCGAGGGAGCCATCGCATGACCACGCTCCGCAATCTCTCGATTCGCCAGGTGCTGCTGACCGACATCGCCATCACCGGCGCGACCGCCCTGCTGATGCTGCTCGGCGCGCCGTTGATCGACGACCTGCTCGATGTGCCCGCCGCGCTACTGGCCGGCGCCGGCGCGGTGCTGATCCCCTATGTCGGGTACCTGTTCTGGCTTGCCAACCGGGACGCCGCACCCCGCGCCGGCATCGGGGTCGCGATCGCTGCGAACCTCGCCTGGGCAATCGGCTGCGTCGTCCTGCTGGTCGCCGGCTGGGTCGGTCCGAACGGGCTGGGCGTCGCGTTCATCTTGCTCAACGCCGTCGTCGTGATCGTCTTCGCCGACCTGCTGGTGCTGACGTCGCGAGGCAATCGCTCGAACACGGCACCCGCCGAGCTATCGCTCGAGGTCTAATCCAGACCTGACGCCTTCAGGAATGGGCGCTGGTCACCGCCAACCGCGGTGCATCCGGAT
>CBFGRG010000206.1:0-6075 GCA_965651105.1 uncultured bacterium
CTCTACCGCCATCATCGCTGGTCGAACCTGACGCTGATCGATTTCCTCTCCGAGCTGGAAGACGAGCAGCTCCGATACGCCGGCCCCGGCGTTTACGGGGACGTGATCTCGACCATCCGCCACGTCATCTCCAGCGACGCCGACTACGTGCGCATCATCCCGGACGCGCCAGACGTGCCGCAGATCGACGATGAAGGCTCCTTCGAGGGGTGGGAGGAGCTCCGCCGCGTGGCGGATGTCGCCGACACGGCGCTGATCCGCTACGTCGATGGACTGACGGAGGATGCCTTCTTCGTCGACATCGACGACGGTGAATCGTTCGACCTGGCGACGTCCTTCCTGCTGGCGCAAATCATCCACCACGCCACCGAGCACCGCAGCCAGATCCGGTCAGTGCTCTCGTCACACGGGGTCGAGCCGCCGGAGATTTCGGTCTGGGCGTGGCGCATGAGCGACGAGGGTCAGGCGATCCTCGACGCGCTGCGCCCGGTGGGCTAACTCCGGGCGCCGGTCCCCGTCCCGCCGGATCGGGCGTCGTCTTCGTAGGCGGCGATGACGATCTGCGTGCGGTCACGAGCATCGATCTTGTCGAGAATGCTCCGAACGTGTGTCTTGACCGTCCAGTAGCTGATGTACAGCGCGTCGGCGATCTCCCGGTTGCTGAGTCCCTTCGCGACGAGCTGCACGATTTCGCGCTCGCGCTCGGTGAGCGTGGAGAGGTCGAATCTCGGTGCCTCGAGCGACCGGCGCGTCCCAGCGAACCGCTCGATCACACGCCGGGTGACGGTCGGGTCGAGCAGCGCGTTCCCCTCGTGGACGGTCCGGACCGCTTGCCGAAGCTGATCCGGCGAGGCGTTCTTGATAAGGAACCCGCTGGCGCCGGCGCGCAGCGCCTCGAAAATGTACTCGTCCAGATCGTACGTCGTGAGCACGATCGCGTGCGGCGATTCCCCCTCACCAGCGGATTCCTTGAGGAAGTGCAGCGCGCTGAGGCCGTCCATCTTCGGCATGCGGATATCCACGAGCAGGACGTCGGGGCGGCAGGCTGCAGCCTTTGCCACCAGCTCGGCACCATCTCGAGCTTCGGCCACGACCCGGATATCGTCCTCCCGCTCGAGAAGAATCCGGAGCGAAGCGCGAACGTCGTCGTGATCGTCGGCGAGAATGACGCGAACAGTCATGGCGACGCTCCATCGAGCGGAATCCAGGCCGTGACGCGCACACCGCCCTCCGGGTGCCTCTTCACATCCAGGTGTCCGCCGAGATGCGCGGCTCGCTCGCGCATGCCCCTGATACCGTATCCCGCCTCGATCGGCATCCTGACGGCGCGCCCGTCGTCGCGCCAGTCGAGCGCGATGCCGGTATCCTCCTCCCGCACCGTGAGGGAAATGCGCCTGGCATGAGCATGGCGGATCGTGTTGGTCAGCGCCTCCTGCAGGATACGGGCAACAGCGATGGATCGCTCCGCCGGAAGTTCGGAAGCGAGGGCGACATCGGCATCCAGCGCAATCCCGGCCAGGTCGGCCACGTGCTTCAACCCGTCCATGTTCAGGGGATCGTGGTCGGTGACGAGCGTCGGCACGGGCGAATCCTCGCGCAGAAGCCGGACCGTCGAGGTGGTGTCGTGGAGGGCCCGCTGGTGCGCGTCCAGCGCGGCCCCGATCGCGGCGCGCGCGGCGGCAGGCTCCGCGTCAAGACTCTCCTCGGCGATGCGCAGATGGAGACCGATCGCGACGAGGCTGTGTCCGGAGATGTCGTGGAGGTCGGCGGCCATGGCGAGACGATGCTGCGCAACCTGGCGCTCGGCCTCGGCCTGTGCGGAGGCGACTACCTGCCGGATTCGCATCTGCGTGGATGCCGCGTAACGAGATCGCTGCCAGGCAGCCTCGCCCACGGCGATCGCCAACCCGACCGTGACGAGTCCGAGCGCCTCGCCGACGCCGACAGAGCCGGCGAGCTCGCCTTCGAGAAGGATTCTCCAGCCGATGGTTGAGGCAGTTACGATGACAGCGGCGATCGTCACCGGCCAGAGGTATCCGAGGCTCACCGGCACGGCGTAGGGAATGAGCAGGGGCCAGACCATGCCGACCGGGTCGCCACCGAGGATGTGATAGGCGCTCAGGACTGTAATCGAAAGCAGCATCACCGGCAGCGGGAAGCTCCGGAGGAACAACTGGATGGTGGCAAGGGGGATACCGAAGGCCAGCAACAGGGCCGTCGATTCCTCATTGCCCGGCTCATTGATCGCCACCGCGCCGATCAGGAAAGCGCCCAGCTCCGCCAGCGCGAACGCGATGTCGGGCCAGCCGAACGCCGGGGCAGTCTTCCAGCGCGGCGCGATGGCGTTGTCGTCATTCATGGTGGTGGGGAGACGCAATGCGCAGATCGACCTCGTCCTCCCGTCCGGGCTCAACCATCAGGAACTGCATCATCATGCCCGTGTCCTCATGAATCAGAAGATGGCAGTGGGCCATATACGGATAGGTTTCATCAGTATATTGGCCGAACTCCACCGCAAGCGTGACTGACGAGCCGGGCGGGCAGTAGACGGTGTCCTTGCGACCGGCGAACTCGGGTCCCACAGGCCCGCCGTCCACCTCCACGATGCTGAAGCTTGCGTTGTGGATGTGGAAGTTGTGCGGATTCATGCTGCCATTGCGAACAACCCAGGTTTCTGTCTGTCCCGAAGGAACGACAAGGTCGATGCGCTGCATGTCCATCGCCTTGCCGTTGATGGTGTTGAAGTCGCCCAGCTCGAACTCGCGCCGGGTGGTGTCGACGGTCGTCGCGACGGGTGGCCGCGCCGGAAGGGTTTCGGGAAGATCGGGCGCGGGCTCAAGGGCGTCCGCGGCGTGAAACTCGACCAGATCGAACGTATCGTCGCCCCCCGCCAGGCGCTCCACTACGAAGAAGGCACCGAGGTCGACATCGCTGCTCACGAGACGTGATCGCTCGCCCGGCTCGAAGCGCGCGACGATCTCGACACGCTCGCCGGGGCTGAGCCTGTACCCATCGACCTCGACCGGCTCCGGCAGGAAACCGGAATCAGTGGAGATAACGTGGAAAGGCTTGTCCGGATCGAAGCGGAGATTGTAGATTCGCGCATTCGAGCCGTTCAGCAGGCGGAACCGCGTCAGCTCGCTCGTGATCTGCTGTGTCGGCCCCCACGTGCCGTTGACGAGGATGTCGCTGCCGAGCACGCCGACCATCGATCCGCCGGTGACCCAATCATCGTCGTCCATCGTGAGGGCGCCATCGTCGGCGAACTTGCGGTCCTGGATGATCAGCGGGATGTCGTCCACACCGTAGGTGTGCGGCAGGGACTGCTCGTCGTCGGCGATGATGAGCAGGCCGGACAGTCCCCGATAGACGTGTTTCGCCGTGGCGCCGTGTGGATGCGGATGATACCAGAGCGTGGCGGGCGGCTGCTCGACAGAAAACGTCGCCGTCCATGTCGCGCCAGGATCGATCGGCTGGTGCGGGCCGCCATCGGCAACTGCCGGCAGCTCCGCGCCATGCCAGTGCATGCTGGTGGTTTCGGGCAGGTGGTTGTGCACGTCGATCGAAAGTGTCGCACCAGGTCGCGTGCGTATCGTGGGGCCGAGATAGTCGCCATTGATGCCCCAGGTATCCGCCGGCTTGCCGGGCAGCAGCTCGGTTCGCCCCTCTCGCAACTCGAGATCGATGGGCACGTCGCCCTGTTGGTCGATCAGCGGCGGGATGTGCAGCGGCGCCTCGAAGCGGACGGTCTCCCTGTTCGAGGTATCGCTCGTCATGTAGACCCAGGTCGAGAGCGCCGCGAGTGGCAGCGCGGTGACGGCGAAGGCACCGCCCGTTGCCTTGAGGAAGGTGCGTCGGTTGAATCTGGTCACGAGCGCGCTCCCGCAGGCCACGCGGTCAGGGCCAGCCCGACGAGGAGGAGCCAGAAGGCGACGAACCGTTCAGGGAACGGCGCGAGGCCAGGATCGGTGACCACGGTTGCGAGCGGCACGAATGGCACGCCGACGAGCACGAGAAACCCCAGGATGGTGATGACGACGCCGGTCAGGCGCCGGGGACGGCGAAGCCCGTCCAGAAGTGATGCATTCATGTATTCATGCTAGGAACGGATCAGTGCGGGCGCATCACCCCGTGGAGGTAGATTTCTCATGTGGTGATCAGCGGGGAGTGACACTCTCGGGTGTGCAGCCGATGCGTTGGGTGGACGCCACCAGGAGCCAGTCGACCCGCGGCACACGCGGGTCGCCGGCACGGTCGCCCGGTGACCGACCGATCAATGGGAGGGAGACCGCACGGTCATCCTGCGCGATCCGTGGGGCACGGTGCCCGTCTTCTCGAACCCACAACCGCGCTGATACCGCTCGCCATGGCGAGCGGTGGCACCGCATTCACGATTCTCTCCGTCACCGGCCGTTGTCATCCACGGCGGGTCGCCCCTGCGACCGGTGGAGGAATTCAGACTAATCGGAAATCCTTTGCCGCCGGTACCGCACAATCGCTCGGGATGACAGCCGTGACCGAAGCCTACCGTTCCTTGGATTCCGCCTCGGAAGGACGGGTGCGGCGGGCACGGAGGCCGAGCCCTGCGGCCACCGCCGCGCCACCGGCGAGGATCGCGCTGACCATCGACGAGCCACCGCCGGAGACCGGACCCGTACCCGTTTCCGGCAGGGCCACCACCGGGGGCTGCTGGCCAGCGTCGTCAATCGGGTCGCAGACACCCTCGAAGCAGCTCGTACCCTCGGGGCAGCGGGCATTCGGGTCCTCATCATCGATGCAGCACTCAATCGCGCGACAGAAGCCAGCGCAGCAAATCTCGTCATCGCCGCACTCGTCGTCGGACGCACAGGCGCCCGGCTCGGTCACCGGATCGCAGACGCCTTCGAAACAGCTCGTGCCTTCCGGGCAGCGCGCGTTGGGGTCATCGTCGTCAATGCAGCATTCAATGTCGCGGCAGAAGCCGGCGCAACAGATCCCGGTGTCGCAGTCGGCGTCCGTCGAGCATGCGCCGGGCTCATCGATCGGGTCGCAGACACCCTCGAAGCAGCTCGTGCCCTCTGGACAGCGCGCGTTGGGGTCATCGTCGTCGATACAGCACTCGATGTCGCGACAGAATCCCGCGCAACAGATGCCGGTGTCGCAGTCATCGTCGGTCGTACACGGATCCTGGGCGACGACGCCGCCACGCTGCGCGGCGACCGCTCCGCCGGCGAGCAGAGCCCCGAACAACGTCTTGACGACATCGCGGCGCGACCGCGCCGCTGCCAATCCGCGGGTGAGATCCTCGAATCGCTGGTGCTCCATGGCTCAACTCCGGTCGCGGGTATGGATTGTCGGTGGGGACCCAGCAGTATCCCCGCACTCTACTCCTGCGCGACCGAAATCTCAAGAGCGGAAGCCCGTACAGCCGGGCCCCCGTGGACGCTCATCCGCACCACTGGCCGAGCGCGGCAATTCTGACTTGACTGGTCGGGATTGATCCACGACAATGATCCCGGCGACGGTGCGCCGCCACACCCCCAGCGCGATCCAATCCCGAGCGGCGTGGTAGACTATGGGAGTGTGGAAATGAGACTCATTCCTATTCAGGAGTTGCTGTCAAATGGCAGCGGAATGAGTCCCAGCGGCACAGAAGGAACCCGACCATGACCCCCAAGGCTACGTTTCGGAACACCGCGCAGCGCGCCATCATCCTCCGCGTCGTCGAGGAGGCCGACAGCCACCTCACCGCCGCCGAGATTTACGAGCGCGTCCGCCGCGAGTACCCGTCGATCGCCTACGGCACGGTCTACCGCACCCTTCACCTGCTCGCCGAGCACAACCTGATCCAGGAGCTCACGTTCGCGGATCAGGCCAGCCGCTTCGACCGGCGAACCGACCGGCACGACCACGTGCACTGCTCGGTTTGCGGGGCGATCGAAGATGTCGAGGTCCCGGTGGCGCTTTTGGCGCAGCACGTCGCCGCCGAGCGCAGCGGGTTCGACATCGACAATCACCACACTGTGTTCGTGGGCGTTTGCCCCGAATGCCAGGCTCGGCTCCCCGCCCGCGCGGCGGACGTCACCAGCGCCTGAG
>CBFGRG010000207.1:0-6074 GCA_965651105.1 uncultured bacterium
CGCGAGATTTCGCGCATCCTTCGTCACTGAAGAGCGTACGTTCGGTGCTTATATTGCACGTTGTTGTGGGCCGCAACAGGGGTTCATAGGCCGATCGGCTGTCAGTCGCCGGCGCGAACGAGGAATCCCTCGGCGACGAAGCCGGTCTCGCCGGTGTCGACAACCTCCACCGGGTACCACGTGTGGTTTTCCGCCGCGACCGGCTCGCCGGTGATCGCCACCTGCGTGCCCGGCTCCAGTTGGGTGACGACGTCGCCGCTCGTCGAGGCCTCGTCGCGCAGGTTGAGGTTGTCAGCGCCGACCTGGGCGACATCCCCTGGCGCGAGGTTGAGCGGCTCGGGCGTGGGCGTGGGCTCCTGCGGCTCGTCTTCCTGCGCGGCCCCGGCGGAACCATCAAGCGAGATATAGCGATAGTCCTCGGCGAGGCGCGAATCGCGGAACCTGAGCAGGTTGGTGGTGGCCCACGACCAGAGCCAGATGCCGTACCAGCCGCGGGTACTGGCGCCGGGCAGCAGCTCGACCGACGCCGGCGGCTGTGGCTGGGTCATGGCCAGGAGGTGGTCCCACGGCTCGCCATTGGTGTCGATCAGCTCCAGCGACGTCCACGAGAAGAACTGGGGCGTGGCGGCGACATTTCGCACCGTGATATCCAGTCCGAGCGCCTGCCAGCTGTTCGGATCGTCGGGGGTCGGCGTGCCGAGCGCCTGCACACGGTAATCGGACATCTGGTAGTAGGCGTCCGAGTTGACCGTGTCGTGGATGGTGATTTCCCACATCGCGGTGCGGACGGGCTCGCCGATCCCGGCCGGGGCTTCGAGCGTGGAGCCGGCATCGGTCGGCTCGCCGGCGGTGTCGAAGGTCGGCAGGGTGGCGCCGTCAGTGAGCGCGAAGGTGGCTGCGAAGCGCTCGCCCTGAGCGATGGCGGGGTCGAACAGCATGACCACGCTGGAGGTGTCGTTGACAAGACCGGCGGTCCAGCCGGTGGCCGACGCGCCGGGATCGAGGACGACATTGAGCGGGTCGGCCGGCAGGGCGATGCTTGGGCAGCGGCGCAGGATGCCATCGGTGCCGGTGGTGGAGAAGTCGGCAACGGTGACCGTGGCGCGCGCTCCGCCGGTATTGGCGACGGTGAATCGCGCGAGCACGTAGGCGAGGCCTTCCGGCGGTGCGTCGCTCTGCTGGTTGGTGTTGGCGACGGTGCTGGTGCCGTCGGCGACGATCGCCTCCTCGAGCCGGAGGGTGAGGGGGCCAGCGGCGACGTCGGTGCCGAGTGGGGTGGGTGCGGCGATGGCGGTCTGGATCATCGGGACGAGCGTGCTCCTGCGCGGCGTGTCGAGGCGGTGTTCCCGGGGTGCAACCCGTGCATCGTTGGTTGAAGGGTGTCGAGCCCCTTCCCGCCAGCGGGGCCGGGCGCGGCCGCGCGACGGCGGTGTCGCTGCAAAGATACCGCGAGTGGCGGAAAAGCGCGTAGACTGGGGGCGCACGGGAACTTGCCCAAACGATCTGTGAAGGACGACTCCCATGACCAACCCCAGCGTGACCGGCGCGCGCCGGTGTTTCGATATCGAGGCGGCATTCGCCGATGGCAATCCCTACCCGCACTATGCCTGGTTCCGCGAGAACGATCCTGTTCACGCCGGAGAGCCGTCGTGGCCCATGGGACACCCGGGGATCTATCTCTTCCGGCATGCCGACGTGATGCAGTGGCTCAGGGACGGTCGGATGCTGCGGACGCCGAACAGCCTGCCCGAGGTGCAGGCGATGCGCGAGCAGGAGCAATGGGAGCCCCCCGCTCGGGACAGCTTCGCTTTCATCTCGAACCGGTTCATGCTGTTCCTGGATCCGCCCAACCACACTCGCCTGCGCGGACTGGCGAACCGGGCGTTCACACCGAGGGTGGTGGCGGATCGACGTGCCGAGATCGAGGCGATCGCTGGTGATCTGCTGCGCGCATTTCGGGAGGAGCAGGGTGGCGAGGGCGATCTGATCCGCGCACTGGCCTACCCGTTGCCGGTGCTGGTGATCGCGCGCGTGCTCGGCATCCCGTCGGAGGATATGCACCGTTTGCGCGAGTGGGCGGCGGTGCTCGGCGCGGCGATCGACGTGCCGATGGAGGCGCTGGCCGATTTTCAGGCGCGGGCAGACGATTCGACGCGGGAGATGTGCGAATACCTGCGGTCCATTGTGATGAAGCGGCGGGACGATCCCCGTGACGACCTCATCTCGCGACTGATTGCGGCGCGAGACGACGAGGGCCGGCTCACTGAAGACGAGCTGATTGCCACCTGCGTGTTGCTGATGATCGCGGGTCACGAGACGACCGTAAACCTGATCGCCAACGGGACGCTCGCGTTGATGCGCCATCGCGACCAGTGGGATCGGCTGGTGGCCGATCCCGGGCTGGCTGGCAACGCGACCGAAGAGCTGCTGCGCTACGACAGCCCGGTGCAGTTCACCGGCCGCACAGCGGGCGAGGATATCGAGATCGGCGGGGTGAAGGTGCCACGTGGAACGTGGGTGTCGATGATGCTCGGCTCGGCGAACCGCGACGAGGCGGTGTGGGACGAACCGGACGCGTTGCGGATCGACCGGCAGGTGGGACGGCACATGTCCTTCGGCATGGGCATCCACTTCTGCCTGGGCGCGCCGCTGGCGCGGCTGGAGGGCGAGATTGCGTTCGCCACGTTGGCTCGCGAGGCGCCCGACCTGACCCTGACGGACCCGAATCCCCGCTGGCGACCCGGCGCGGTGCTGCACGGGCTCGAGCGCCTGGACGTCCGGCTGGGCGCCTAGCCCGGCGCGCTTGTGACGGTGAAGCGCATCGCTGCCCCGGCTCCGGCATGCCTCGGCTCACCCGGAGGGGTGTTTGATGGGTGGAATCCCGGTTGACACCAGCCCGAATCTCCCCGATTGTGTCGGCAGACGTGACAGCAGAGCTCAGGCGGGAGGACCAGCGATGACGGGATTCACCTGGACCGATGACGATCAGCGACGATACCTTGCGATCCGTGACGACCTTGCCGGAGTCAGCACGGCATCGGCTTGCCAGCTGCTCATTTCCGAGGGCTGGCGCAACACCTACATGCGTGGCCTCTTGCCGATCCGACCGCTCGGGCTCGGCAATCGTATCGTCGGCCGCGCCCGCACCTGTCGCTACCTGATCCGTCGCGCTCCCGACCGCGGGCCCGACCCCGAGGCTCGACGGCGATCGCCGGAGATCGTCCTGATCGAGTCGATCGAGGAGGGCGACATCTTCTGTGTCGACGCCCTCGGCGTTCCCACCTCCGGCATCATCGGCGACATCCTCTCCGCCCGGCTCAAGGCTCGGGGCGTGCCGGCCGCTGTCATCCACGGCGCCGTCCGTGACTCGCCCTACATCGCCGAGCTCGGGCTCACCGTGTATTGCTCGACGGTTCATCCCGCCCACAGCGGGCGCGATCTCGAACCGGTCGACTTCGACCGCCCGATCGACATGGCCGGGGTGCAGGTCCGCCCGGGCGACATCCTCCTTGCCGACGACGAGGGCGTGCTTGCGATGCCGCTCGACCAGGCGGAGGTGGTGGCCCGCCTCGGGCCGCCCAAGGAGCGTCTTGAAGGGTGGATCCGCGACAAGATCGTGGCCGGAGGCTCGGTTCATGACTATTACCCGCCGAATCCGGAAAAACTGGCGGAGTACGAGCGCGAAACCGGCGAGCGATACGAACCACATTGACCTTTTCGATTGCATTGGCCAGGGCCGACACGGGATCGGCCCCGACAAACGATGGGGACGTGTTCCGTGAAGATCACCGATATCCGTACTGCCGAGATCAAGGGGCATGGTTACTCGACCTACGTTCGCGTCTACACCGACGAGGGGATCATCGGCAACGGTGAGTGCATTCACGGCGGCGAGGGCTGCCCGGCGATGGTCCACGCCCTGAAGCGCTACCTGATCGGCGAAGATCCGCTCAACGTCGATCGCCTCTTCGAAAAAATGCGTCGCTCCCGCCTCTTCGATGGCGCCATGGCCGGGGCGACCGTGACCGCGATGACCGGGATCGAGATCGCGCTCTGGGACGTCGCCGGCAAGGCGCTCGGGGTGCCGGTCTATCAGCTGCTCGGCGGCAAGTTCCGGGATACGGTCCGCCTCTATTGCGACAGCCACGCCGGCAAGGATTTTTCACCGGAGTCGTACGCGGAGCGTGCCCGTGAGGTGGTCGAGCTTGGTTTCGACGCCCTCAAGTTCGACGTTGACGAAACCACCGCGGGATTTCGCAACGATGCCTGGAACTGGCATGCCTCTGGTCCCGAAATCGAGTGGATGGTGGAGCGCGTCGCCGCCGTGCGCGAGGCTGTGGGCCCGAACATCGATCTCGCCATCGACATGCATGGCCGTTACGACATCGCCAGCGGGATCGCGGTCGCGCGGGCGATGGAGCCGTTCAACCTGCTCTGGCTGGAAGAGCCAGTGCCGCCCGAGAACGTCGCCGCGCTGCGCGAGGTGAAGCGGTCGTCGCGGGTGCCGCTCTGCTCCGGAGAGAATCTCTACCTGCGCTGGGGCTTTCGCGACCTGCTGGAGCAGCAGGCGGTCGACTACATCATGCCTGACATCCCCAAGTGTGGCGGGCTCTCCGAATGCCGCAAGATCGCGAACATGGCCGAGGTGTACTATGTGCCGCTGGCGCCGCACAACGTCTGCGGACCGCTGGGCACCATGGCCTCCGCGCACGTTTGCGCCTCGATCCCGAACTTCCTCATCATGGAGTGGCACTGGATCGACTACCCCGGTTGGGACGAGCTGACGATCCAGGACCAGCCGGTGATCCAGAACGGGCACGTGGTGCTGACCGACAAGCCGGGGATCGGCCTCGAGGTCAACGATGAGGTCGCCCGCCAGTACCTGCGCCCGGGCACCGAGCTCTTCGGCGAGCGACCCTGACGCCCGGCGCCTGGCACCAGGAAAGGACATCGATATGACCGATACCGCCCGTGGAGCGGTGCTTCACGCATTCAACGAGCCGTTGACGCTGGAAGAGGTGCCCGTGCCCGATCCGGGGCCGGGCGCGCTCGTCGCCCGGGTCGAGTTCGGGGGCATCTGCGGCACCGACGTGCATCTTCATCACGGCAACCTGCCGATCCCGACGCCGGTGATCCTCGGGCACGAGGCGGTCGGCCGGGTCTGGAAGCTCGGCGAGGGCGTGACCACCGATTTCAATGGCGAGCCGCTGCGCGAGGGTGACGCGATCACCTGGGCGTCGAACATCCCCTGTGGGCAGTGCCATTGGTGCGTGGTCGAGAAGGAGCGGACGCTCTGCGAGAACCGCAAGGTCTACGGGATCAACCAGCGGTTCGACGAAGGGCCACGCCTTTCCGGTGGCTGGGCAGAGGCGATCTACCTGCAGCCGGGATCAGCGGTGTTCAAGCTCCCGTCGGGCATTACACCGGAGCAGGCGATCTCCCTCGGTTGCGCCGGGCCGACCACGGTGAAGGGCGTGCTCGAGACGGTCCAGATCGGCATCGGCGACACGGTGGTTGTCCAGGGCAGCGGACCGGTCGGGCTGGCGGCGGCGATGTACGCGCATCTCGCTGGCGCGGCGAGCGTGATTATCGTCGGCGGTCCGGCCAACCGGCTCGAGCTGGTCCGGGAAATCGGCGTGGGCGATCATCACATCGACATTTTCACGGTCAGTGACCCGGAAGAGCGGACGAGGCTCGTCCTGGCCGAAACGCCGCAACATCGAGGAGCGGATGTCGTTCTCGAATGCACCGGCGTTCCCAGCGCCGTGGCGGAAGGCTTCGACGTCACCCGCCCCAACGGCCAGTACCTGGTGCTCGGGCAATATACCGATCGAGGCACGACGCCGATCAACCCGCACGTCATCACCCGCAAGCAGCTCAAGGTCTACGGTTCCTGGGCCTTTGCCGAGGCGCAGTTCGCCCGGTACGTCAGCACGCTCCCGCAGCTCGCCGCCCGTTTCGATTTGAGCAAGCTGGTGACCCACTATCCGCTCGAAGAGGCGAACCAGGCCCTCGCGGACATGGCGTCCGGCGCGGTCATGAAGGCGGTGCTGAAGGTCAACGCCGGCGCGGCC